>CAZIEQ010000001.1:0-42504 GCA_964538725.1 uncultured Acidimicrobiia bacterium
GCAAGCGCGCCGCGGGAGCCCTGCTGCACCTCGCGGAGAAGGAAGCCGATTCTGAGGCGAGGCGGGATGTCGCCGCCGAGCTGACCCGCGTTGCCACCGATCTGCGCGGGCTGGAGCGGGAGTCGCTCTTCTTCGAGGAGTACGACGACCGTATTGCCATTCTCAGCATCAACGCGGGCGCCGGCGGTGTCGATGCCCAGGACTGGGCTGAGATGCTGCTGCGCATGTACACCCGGTTCTTGGAGCGATCCGACTTCGACTTCGAGGTAGACGAAATCCATGCCGGGGAGGAGGCGGGTATCAAGTCGGCTACGTTGACCGTCCGCGGTGAGTATCCATACGGGACCCTGGAGAGCGAGCGGGGAGTTCACCGACTGGTTCGCATCAGCCCCTTCGACGCCGCCTCTCGCCGGCACACGTCCTTTGCCGGCGTCGACGTGATTCCCGAGGTCGAGGTCGAGGAGGTCGAGATCAACCCTGAGGATCTCAAAACTGAGACTTTCCGCTCCCAGGGCGCCGGTGGCCAGCATGTCAACGTCACCGACTCCGCGGTCCGCATAACCCACCTTCCCAGTGGCATCGTGGTGTCCTGCCAGGCGGAGAGATCCCAGATGCAGAACCGCAACCGCGCCATGGCGCTGCTGGCCGCCCGCCTCGCCGAGGCGGCCCGCCGAGCCCAGAGGGAGGAGATCGCCGAGATAAGAGGCGAGCAGTCGGAAGCTGCTTGGGGTCGCCAGATCCGATCGTATGTTCTGCAGCCCTATCAGCTTGTGAAGGATCTCCGTACCGACGTCGAGAAGGGCAATGTCCAAGGAGTGCTCGACGGCGACATCGATGAGTTCATTGATGAGTACCTGTTCTGGCGGCGGCGCCGGAGCTCCCTATGAGAGAGCGGCTTCGATGTCGGCCGGTTGAGGTTTGCCGCCGCCACACCCGGCGGCACCGCGGGGAAGCTGCGGGATGCAACGCGACCGCTGGTAGCCTCTGTGCGGACCGACTCCGGCGAGTAGCTCGTCCGTCCCCCTGGGTCCGCTCATGATTCGGCTGCAAAACGTCACCAAGACCTACGACGCGGGCGTGGTTGCCGTCGATGACGTCAACCTGGAGATCCAAAAGGGCGAGTTCGTATTCATCGTGGGCCCGTCCGGCTCGGGAAAATCGACGATGATCCGCCTCATACTGCGTGACGAGCGGCCTTCCGACGGGGAGATCTGGGTGGCGGGGAAGCACATTTCGCGCATTCCCGAATTCAAGATCCCGGCGTTCCGTCGGTCGCTGGGCACGGTGTTCCAAGACTTCAAGCTTCTGCCGACGAAGACCGTCTTCGAGAACGTGGCTTTCGCGCTGGAGGTCCTCGGCAGGCCTCGCTTGGTGGTGCGGACTCAGGTGACCCAGGTGCTCAAGCTCGTGGGCCTTTCCACCAAGTCGGATCGTCTTCCCCGCCAGCTGTCCGGAGGTGAGCAGCAGCGGGTCTCGATAGCGCGGGCAATGGTCAACAGGCCGTTGATCCTGCTTGCCGACGAGCCGACCGGAAACCTCGACCCGGCCACTTCGGTAGGCATCATGCGCATCCTGGACAAGATCAACAAGACCGGCACTACCGTCGTGATGGCCACCCACGCTCACGCAATAGTCGATGCGATGAGAAAGAGGGTCGTGCAGCTGGACAGGGGCCGGGTGGTCCGTGACCAGACCCGCGGCGCATACGGCAGCGGACGTTCCGACGAAGCTGCCACCGGGGGCGGCCGATGAGGATCCTGTATCTGGTCAGACAGTCCATGCAGAGCCTGCGGCGCAACGCTCTGGTGGTGATGGGCGCGGTGCTGGCGGTCTTCGTTTCCCTGGTGCTCGTATTCGGGGCCATCGTCCTCACCGAACTGGTTCGGCAAAACACGACACGTTGGGAGGACGGGGTCAGACTCGTTGCCTTCGTCCGGGACGAACTCCCCGACACGGCCATCAACGCCATGATCAGCGAGGTGCAGGCGTGGGATGAAGTGGATGAGGTCTTCTTCTTCACCAAGGCCGAGGCCTATCAGGAAGCACAGATCCTCTTCAGAGACGACCAGGCTTTCCTCGAACTCCTCAATGAGCAACCGACACTGTTGCCCGCCTCCATCCGGGTGAAGCCGGTGAACACCGACGTCTACTCCACCTTGGAGACGCGACTCAAAGCCACCCCGGGCGTGTTCGATGTACAGTCTGCCAGCAAGGCGATAGACGCCATCGTCGCCATCAAAGCGGGTCTCACCCAGCTTGTGCTGGGCCTGGCGATCCTGTTGGGCGCCTCGGCGATCGCTCTCATCGCCAACACCATCCGCATGGCCATCTACGCCCGGCGCGACGAGATCGGCATAATGCGTCTCGTCGGCGCAGGCAACTGGTTCATCCGCATTCCATTCCTCCTCGAGGGGATGATCGAAGGCCTGGTTGGCGGCCTGCTGGCCATCGGTGCCATCGTCGTCGGCTATCAGTTTCTCCTTGACCGCACTCAGTCGGCGCCCGAATGGATCACCGTGGACATCCCGACAGACTTCTTCTTCCAATGGGGATTCTTCACCGTCGTTTTCGGAGTCGTGGTCGGTGTGCTGGCATCGGGTATCGCGTTGTGGCGCTTCATGCGGGAGTAGCGGTGCGTCGCCTTGCACCCCTCATGCTCGCCGTTGTCGTGGTGGGGATGGTCGCTGTCCCGGTGCGGGCTTCGCTGCGGGACGAGCTGGACGACGTCAAAGGCCAGATAGGCGATTTGGAGGCGCGCGTCGACGCCGCCCAAGGAGAACGTAGCGCTCTCGCCGGGGACGTTGCCACCGCGCAGCGCCGGCTCGATGCCCTCGTCGAGGATCTCGCCGCCGCAGAGTCAGATCTCGGCGAGGTCGAGTTGGCTCTGACGGTCGGACAGCAGCGGCTGTCTGAACTGCAGGGGCGTCTCGCCCACCGCGAAGCGCAGTTGCAGGGGACCCGGTTCAAGCTGGCGGTGACCCGCTCCCAGGCTGCGACCCGTGCCAGAAACCTGTATATCAGCGGCGGCCGCGACCTGACCGAGTTCGTGTTCAACGCCGACGAGGTGATGCAGGTTGCCCTCGGTTTGCAGTACGCCGAGCGGCTCAACAGCTACTCGGAGCAGATCATCCTCGGGTTGAAGGCTCTCCAAGCGGAGGAGTCGACGCAGGCGCAGGCTGTTGCCGCCGAGGAGGACGAGCTGGCAACGGAGCTCGCCTCCGTCGAGGATCGCAGGACCGCCCTTGCCGACCTGACGGCCACGGTCGCCGCGCGCACTGAGGACATCGAAGACGAGCTGGCCAGCCAGCGGGCCCTTCTTGCCGAGGTCGACCGCGAGATCGAGCACTTCGAAGGTGAGATCGACCACCTGGAGCGGGAACAGGACAAGATCGAGGAGCTGATTCGTCTCGAACAGGCCGGCGGTTCAGCCCCCAGCGTGCTGCTGCGTCCTGTGCCCGGTCCGATTACCAGCCCTTTCGGCTATCGGGTTCATCCGATCCTCGGAACCCGCAAGCTCCACACCGGCATCGACTTCTCCGCCGCATATGGCCAGGACATCAAGGCGGCGGGCAGCGGAAGGGTGATTCTGGCGCAATGGTACGGCGGATACGGCAAGGCGGTCATTATCGATCACGGCGGCGGTGTGAGCACCCTGTACGCACACCAGTCTTCGATCGGCGTTGGATACGGCCAGCAGGTGACGGCCGGCCAGGTCATCGGGCATGTGGGCAGCACCGGATTGAGCACCGGACCGCACCTGCATTTCGAGGTTCGGGAATGGTCGGTCCCCGTCGACCCGATGAAATACCTGTGAAGGTCGTAACCACCAACCGGCGAGCCCGTCGCAACTTCGAAATACTGGAGACCTTGGAGGCAGGCATCGTGCTGGTGGGCTCAGAGGTGAAGAGTCTGCGGGCCGGTCAGGTCGACCTCAAGGACGGTTATGCATCCATCGCAGGTGGTGAGGCGTGGCTCTATTCGGTCCACATTGCCCCATACGGGTTCTCCGGACCCGCCGGCCACGACCCGGAGAGGAGCCGCAAGCTTCTTCTTCATCGGCGTCAGATAGACCGGCTTGGGGCCCAGATCGCCGAGAAGGGATTGACCCTCGTGCCACTGTCGGTGTACTTCAAAGACGGCATCGTCAAGGTTGAGCTGGGGTTGGGGAAGGGACGTCGCACCTACGACAAGCGGCGTGCCATCCGCCAGCGCGAGGAGGAGCGGGAAATGGCCAGGGCACGCCGCCGCCGGGGACCCCGCTAGGCCTCGGGAATTATCGCCGTTCCGTCGGTGTCGTTACAGTGTCGACCTCTCGGGGGTGAACAGGATTCGACTTCGAGGGTTGAAGCGTCGGAAGCGAGCCGAGGTTTCCGGAGTCCTCGTTAAACAGCCGGAACACTGACAAGTGCCGACAACGAACTGGCACTGGCTGCTTAACAACTAGCAGCTCGTCCTCCCGGTGGGTTCCCGCACCGCCGGTGTTGGGCGTCGCTTTGCGGGATGCCCCCGGCCGGGTTCCGGGACGGCCGGGGTAAGACCAACTCCGGATAGGACGGTGAGGTGCCGGGCCGACAGGGTCTCACCACTCCGAAAAGCTCTCTGTCGGCTGCGCTCGGAGATGCCGACGCCGAGGCCTCGGAGGACCGGGGTTCGATTCCCCGCACCTCCACCGACAGCCGTCCCCGGACGGCAGACCGGACGATCGCAGACTCTGCGAGTACCATTGGGGCGACGGTAGAGGGAGGCCGGATGCGCCCCGAACAACGGCCGCTTCCTGAGAGGATTCTGGGTTTTCGTCGGTGTGCCGGCTGCAGCTTCGACTGGGGGACGGGGGAGGGAGTTCAGGCCTGCAGCTACTACGCATGTCCTTATCTTCCCGAGGAGCTGTGGGTTTCGTGTGACTGGTGCGGATTCAACTTCGTCAATCTCGAGGGAGGGATTCGCTGCGACCACGCGACCTGTGAACGGGCCCGTACTTTGCAAAGCCACGTAGCCAACTATCGCGCCTGGTCGGATCGGGTGGCCGCAACCACCCTCACCGGCGCATAGGCGCCGCGACGACACCGGACGGGCGGCCGCGGTTGTTGCTTCAGATGTGCTGTCGCCGTCGCGACGGCGGTAACGTCGCCGGCTATGTCAAAGCACCGTGCCCTCGGGCTGCTGTCCGTCAGCGTGACTGTGTCCTTCGGCGCCCTCTTCTACGCCTTCAGCGTTCTCATAACAGACGATGCTGCCGGGGCCGAGTTCTCCACTTCGGCTCTGTCTACCGCATACAGCGGTGCCCTGCTGGTGGCAGGCTCGGTTGCCTATCCGATCGGACGCTGGGCCGACAAGCATGGGATCAGGTCCATCATCGGGGCGGGAGCGCTGGCAGGTTCGTTGGGTCTGTTCCTCTATGGCCGGGCGGGGGAGCCGTGGCAGATCGTCGCCGTTTCGGTGAGCCTGCTCGGACCTGCGGCCGGCTTGCTCTTCTACGAGCCGGCGTTCGTTGCCGTCGACCGCTGGTTTTCCGCTGACCGCAAGGGGAGGGCGTTGGGCGTCCTCACCGTCGTCGGCGGTCTCGCCGGCCCCGTGTTCATTCCCCTCACCTCATGGCTGGTGTCCGCGGTGGGTTGGCGTGATACCTGCACCGTTCTTGCTCTGGCGGTGCTGGCGGCCGCGGGGATGGCCGGCACGGTGCGCACGCCGCCGTCTCATGGAGCCGCCCATATGGAGCACGGCGGGCCCCTGGAGGTGCGCACCGTGATGAGGGACTCCCGGTTCATCCTCTTTGGAGCCGGCCTTGCTCTGAGCTTCGCAGCCGTGCAGGCACTTCTGTTTCACCGCATCGCTGCCTTCGAAGACGCGGGTTGGAGCGTTCCCCTCGTCGGCGGTCTGGCGGCGGTGTCGGGGCTGGCGGGGCTGCCAGGGCGTTATCTCGCACCGATCCTCTCGGAGAAGGTGTCTCCGGCGACGGTCCACGCCGGCCTCGACGTGGCGATGGCGGCGGCGGCGTTTTTCGTCGTTGGGGGTGCGTCGGGTTGGCAGCTTGGGGGGCATTTCATCGTCTTCGGAGTGTTCTTCGGAGCATTGGCACCGATGCGCGCCGTCATCATGGGCTCGTGGTTCTCCGGCCCCGCCTACGGCCGCATCATGGGTGCGCAGTGGAGCGCGGTCGCTCTTGTGGCCGCGGGGGCGCCGGCCGTGGTAGGTATCGGGCGTGACGGTCTCGACAGTTATGACCTGCCGATGGTGGGTGTCGGCGTCGTCCTGATCACTGCCGCCGCTCTCACAGTGGCGGCGGGGCGTGCTCACATGAGGATCAGCGGTGCCGCCTCGTCGAAGACGGCGTCGAAGAATGCCCCGGCGTCTGCGGCCGACTCGACGTCCCTGTAGCGCAGCACAGCCCCTTCGAAACCCGCCGATGTCCAATGGGCGGCACCGGGCAACTCGAAATCCGCCAGCCCGTCGGGGAACGGCCACGGAGTTGCGTAGAAGTAGGGGGTGTCGACGTTGCCGTCGGGTGGAGAGAAGCCGCAACCTATCTGTGAAGGGCTGCTGGCAGGGGTGCCACCGTCGTCGTATGGCACCCGGCGGGTACCGATGACTGCCACCGACACGTCGAAATGGTGCGGCCACAACGCCACCGGGGACACCTCCCAGGGGTAGATGCGGGACGCCAGAGCTGCGAACATGTCGGCCGCCTCCCGCTGTGCGGCGTGCCCGGCCTGAGCCGCTGCCGGTTCATAGAGCCGCGGAGCATCGTTCTCCCATCGTTCCGCCTCGAACACGGTCTCCACCCCACAGTCACGCAGCCATCCTGCGGCCCGGCGGCCCAGTTCGGTTGCAGTTAACCCGGCGCCGAGGAGGGCAGAGGCCAGCTCGTCGCCGTGTTGTCGCAGCACCAGCCGGTGGTCGGTGTGGTCGATGGTGATTTCCAGGTCCTTGGGAAGCAGTCCGGTGCTGAGACCGTCGGTGGTGACAACGAGGCTGGCATGTTCCCAGTGGGGGAGGGGATCCACCATGTTCCGCCGCATCGTGCCCGGAATCTTGGCGTAGGCGTGAACGGTGCCCAGCGTCGGCTCCCAGGAAGACAGGTCGGGTCTCATATCGTCCGTGCCGAAATGGTCACGTCGACCAGGGACGGCCCGCCGGTAACGCCCATCGCGGCTTGCAGAGCCGGTGCCAGCTCTTCGGGGTCTTCCACGTGGAAGCCTTCCCCCCCGCAGATACGGGCGTATTCGGCGAAGTCGGGGTTGTGCAGGCTGGTCTGCCACACCGTGCGCAGATCTCCCAGCTGCTCCCTGCTGATCTTTCCCAGCTCGCCGTCGTTGAGGACGATGTGGGTGATGTCCATGCCGTATTTGACCGCCGTTGTGAACTCGGCCAAGTACTGGCCGAGCCCGCCGTCTCCGGACACGGAGACGACCTTGCGTCTTCCCTTCACCGCCACCCAGGCGCCCAGCGCGGCCGGCAAGGCAAACCCGATCGATCCCAGATAGCCGCTCATGATGACGTCCTGGTCTCCGCTGCATTCGAAGTAGTGGCCGAATGCGTAGGTGTTGTTGCCCACGTCCACGGGGATGACTGCGTCGGCGGGCGCGACTGCGGACAGGACGTCGAACAACCTGGCCGGATGCATTCGTCCCTGCGGGTCGACCAGAGCGGCCCTGCGCTCCTTCTCGGTGCGCCAGCGCCCCCAGCGCGCCGCGACGTCGGTGCGCTGGTGGGGGCGGTTCACCGCCGGCAGCTCGGCACACAGCATGTCGAGGGTGACTCCGATATCAGCCCACAGCGGCACATCGATGGGGTGGATCTTCCCCAGCATCATGCGATCGAAGTCGACCTGGATGGTCGACTTCTTCTCCGAGATGCCGGTGTGGTTGGAGAACGATGCCCCCAACACCAGCAGACAGTCGGCCCTTCCCATCACCGCCGACCCCACCGGCGTGCCCGAACGGCCGAGGACACTGGCGGCAAGCGGATGGGAGTCGGCGATCATCCCTTTGGCCTTGAAGGTCGTTATGACGGGGGCGTCGATCTGTTCGGCGAGACGAATCACCGCGTGGCGAAACCGTCGGGCGCCGTTGCCACAGATGATGACCGGACGCTCGGCGCCGCGCAGCAGGTTGGCGGCGCGGTGGAATTCGGTGTCGGGGGGTGCGATGCGTTGTGCGGCGAGGCGGCCCGCCACCGGCCGAGGCGGCGGATCGTCGAGCCCGTCGAGTCCCTGCACATCGTCGGGAAACACGAGGTGGGCAACGTCCCGGTTCACGACGGCATGTTTGACGGCGAGGGCCATCAACTCGGTGGCGTTTTCGGGCCGCAGCACCGTCTGGCTCCACTCGGCCACTGCGGCAAACGCCTCCTGCAGCGGGACCTCCTGAAAAGCTCCCGGGCCCAGAACCTGCGTCTGCACCTGCCCGGTGAGGGCGAGTATCGGTACCCGGTCGACCTTGGCATCCCACAGGCCGGTGAGAAGGTTGGTGGCCCCGGGTCCGGCGATGGAGAAACATGCCGCCGGTCTGCCGGTCAGCTTGGCATAACCCGACGCGGCGAAAGCCGCTGCTCCCTCATGCCTGATACCGACATATGTGAGGCGCCCGTCGTCCTCGGCGCGGCGCAAAGCGTCGGCGAGCCCCAGGTTGGAGTGACCGACCATGCCGAATACGGCATCCACACCCCAGTCGGTCATGACGTCCACCATCTGATCCATCACCGATGGGCGAGGTTCGATAACGGGGATCTCGACATACAGGGCGTCGGCCCGCTCCTCGACGGACAAGGGAGTAGCGGTGTCCCCATATCCTTCGGGAGGAGCTCCAGTCTGTGGGTGGTATTCGTATCCGTGCCACGGGCAGATGACACATCCGTGCTCGATCTGTCCATCGCCGAGAGGCCCGCCCTGATGAGGACACCGATTGTCGAGGGCGCCCCATCCGGCGGCGGTACGGGTGATACACACCGCGCGGCCGCCGGCCAGGACCGTCGTCACAGTGTCGTCCTCCATGGACCCAGGATCGACCCGATGCCATTCGGTGGGGGGTTTATCGCTCATCGTCCGCCGACACTAGATCGCCGCCGGGTGGTGATGCGTGCGTCGCGTACGGCCATCGTTCGAATTGGGCCGAAGATGGCAGATGGGCGGTGGACATACGGCACATGGATACCGGGAAGGGACGCGGTGATCGGTCGAAGACGGCGTAGGTCAGCCGGCCGCGACCTGGGGGATGGGGAGGCCGGGCCGCCAGTCGGCGATGTCGATTGCTTCCCGCCGGGCCAATGCAGCGGCCAGCAGGTCGTCGGGTAGCTGGCGGTGAGCTTCGGCGAGTTCTCCTTCCGCCGCCGCGACCGCCACCGGACCCCCGCCGGACAGGTCGCACACCTCCCTGGCCCGCGCCGAAAGGTCGTGGGTCCCGACACGACGGGCCAGGCCGATGATCTCCTGTTTCGTCATGCCCAACAACGGGCGGAGGATGGGAACGTCGGTCGCCCGGTCGATGGCCACAAGATGGACCAGGGTCTGGCTCGACACTTGTCCGACTGCCTCCCCGGTTACCAGCGCCGGGATGGCCAAGGCCCCGGCGAGACGGCCGGCTGCCTCCACCATCAGCTGTTTCAGCACGACCTGCCTGACTCGGGGCTCTACCACCGCCTGCAGCGCACCCTTCACCGGTTGGAAGTCGACGACGTGCAGTGTCGTGCCCTCGCCGTGGCTCCATCGCTTCCACAGTTCCAGTCCGACTGCGGCGGCGTGGTCGGATTGGGCGCAGTCGAGCTTGAAATGGATCAGGTCGACTGGGCAACCCCGCCTCATCATCATCCACGCCGCCACCGGGGAGTCGAAACCGCCGGAGAGCAAGGCGAGGGCGCGTTCTTGGGTACCCAGCGGCAGCCCGTCGGGTCCGGGCCATGACCGTTCAACGAGGTAGGCGACTTCGTCGGCCACCTCGATACGTACCTCCACTTCGGGCCCGGTCAGATCCACTCCGGCAGAGCCGTCATACAGGACCGCGCCGATGACACGCATGGCATCCATCGAGTTCCAGGCGTGGCTTCCTCGCCGTTTGAGACGGACGGCGTACGTTCGACCCGCGACGCGATCCCGGCTGCGGGCGCCAATCTGAGCGGCGAGGTCTTCGAGGTCGGTGAAGGTGAACCTGTCGACGACGTCGACGCGCTGTACGCCGAACGTCCGGGCGGCGACTGCAGCCGCCGCATCCAAGTCGACGGCCTCGACGACGAGCCGATTCCACCACAGCCTGTATACCCGGACCCCGGCAACGTCGTGCAGCCCCAAACGCAGGTTGGCTTCGACTCTGCGCCCGAAGGAACGGCGGGTCCACGACCCCTTTACGAACACCTCGCCGGAGATGGTCAGCAGCAGCACCGCAGCAGTATCGCAGCCTGGGATACCTCGGCTGGCTGTGGCGTCGCATCGGGGGCCCGGAAAGGCCGGGCCGTTGGTGGCTACTCTCCGCAGCCGAATGCCTGGTGTCACCTCTGAGATCGGTCGCTTACGTACGGTGATCCTGCACCGTCCCGGAGCCGAAGTGGCCCGGCTGACTCCGGAAGTGAAAGAAGATCTGCTATTCGATGACCTTCTCTTCCTGGAGAAGGCGCGCGAAGAACACGACCGGTTCGCTGATCTTCTGCGGAGTCGCGGCGTCGAGGTGCTCTATCTGGCGGATCTGCTCACCGATGTTCTCAGCATGCCGCAGGCCCGCGCCGAGATTCTCACCCGGGTGGTCACACCGCAACTGCTGGGACCGACCGTCGCCGCGAGGCTGACAGCTCTGCTGTCTGATGCGGAGGTTTCAACGGTGCGGCGGACCGTGGGTGGCGGCGTGCTGTGGAGCGAGCTGGACGACTGGGGAATACGTCCACCTTGGGCGGTCGACAACCTCTATGCCCTTCGCCCGGTTCCGAACCTGCTGTTCATGCGGGACAACGCTTCGTGGATCGGCTCGGGGGTGATGGTGGCTGTCCCCGCCCGTCCGGCTCGCAGCCGGGAGGCGGTGTTGCTGGACGCCATCTACCGGCACCATGAGCGTTTCGGTGATCCTGCCCGCTGGTACGGGCCTTCCGAAGGCGACGCTTCACCGGCGAGCATCGAAGGCGGCGACGTCATGGTGCTGTCGGCAGACACACTGCTGGTCGGGGTGTCGGAACGGACAACGCCGGCTGCCGTCGAGATCCTGGCTCGTCGCCTCTTTGCCGGGGACGGGGTGCGCACCGTGATGGTGGCCCATCTGCCGCGGCGCCGTGCCGTCATGCATCTCGACACGGTGTTCACCATGGTCGACCGGGCAACGTTCAATGTCTTTCCAGGCATAGTCGACGAGTTGGCGGTTGACGTGTTGCATTCCGGCGGCGACGGCTGGGACGTCGAGCGGGGAGTTCCCATCGAAGCGGCCATAAGGGACGTTCTGGGTGTCGGCAACCCGGCGATGATCCCCACTGGGGGAGATGCGATCGGTCGGCTGCGTGAGCAGTGGGACGACGGCAACAACACGCTGGCGGTCGCCCCCGGTGTCGTGGTCGCCTATCAGCGCAACAGGGAGACCAACCGTCGTCTGCGTGAAGCCGGCATCGAGGTGCTCGAATTCGAGGCAGGTGAGCTGTGCCGCGGCCGAGGTGGGAGCCGGTGCATGGCCCAGCCGGTGGTGAGAGACCCCGTGTAGGCGGGGTGTCAATCCCCTTCGGTTGTGCCGGGTGTGTCGTCGTCGACGGGCTCCTCGGGGCATGCTCGGTCGAGGGACTCCAGGTTGAGGGCCGCCACCGCCTCCTCGGGCGGAAGCTCGAGGATCGTTGCTACTGCAGATCGGATCCCTGCAACGTCCGGTATGGGATAGCGGTCGGCGTTGCGGCCGGTGATGAAACGGGGGGGTATGAAACGGACACTCACCACCCTGGCGGTGTCGACGGCGGCGAGGACGTCGATCAGGTCGGGCAGGCCGGCGACGGGGATGTCGGTGGTGAGCGTGTCCTTGATGACGGGGACCAAGTCGGGGAACGCTCGCAGCAGCGCCACCGCGTCCGCTTGTTCCACCAGTGCCTCCAGGACGCACCGCTGGCGGCCCATCCGGTTGTAGTCGTCCGAGGACCGCCGTGAGCGGGCATATGCCAGTGCGAGGTGGCCGTCCATGTCGTAGGTGCCGGGCAAGATGTCGATCACTTCGGTGCCACCGTCCTCGTGGGGATACGCCGAGTCGTATACCCGTTGGGGTACATAAACGGTGACACCGCCGAGAGCATCGATGAGATCGACGAAGCCCTGCAACTCCACCAGTGCGTAGAAGTGGATGTCGATGCCGAGCAACTCCCCGATGCTGCCTTTGATCGCGGTGGCACCGCTGCTCGTCCCCCCGGGGAACAGATCTGGGTTGTTGAGTCCGTATTGGTATATGGCGTTGGCGATGTCGGTGAAACCGTTGGGGAACTGTTGCGCCGCCGGGCCGGCGCCAAGAGGCATGTTGGTGAAGTTGCGCGGGATGCCGAACATGGCGGCGGCACCCGAGTCGGGGTCGATCGAGACGACGATCATCGTGTCGGTGCGGATGCCGCGGCGGCCCGGTCCGGCGTCACCGCCCATGAAGAGCACGTTGAGCCGCTCCCCTTCCTCCCACAGTGGTGAAGCCGTCGCCGGGGGCGCAGTTGTCGCGGTGGTCGGAGCCGGTGCTGCGAGCGTCGTTGACGTCCTGTCTCCGGCAGTCACCGGTGTTGTCGTCGAAGTGGTTGTGGACCCCAGCGGCGGGGCGGCTGCCGGCGGATCTGGTGCAAAAACCGAGGTGATCAGGTCGTGCTGCAACACGGCGTAGCGGGCGACGACGACGTGGGGTAGCAACGTCGCCACCAACAGCACCCCCAGCCCGGCGACGGCACCCAGCGTCGCCCACCTGGAACGCGGCCGGTACGCATCGACGGAGCGGAAAGCATCGACCACGACGACGATGCGAAAGATGCCGACGGCTACGGCTGCAGCGAGCAATGCGAGTATCCATCGAGGCTGAACGCTGAGCTTGAGTAGGAATACCTCGCCCCGCGACCACAGCCAGACCCACACCGCGACGATCAGCGCGGCGATCGCAAGCATCCACGACGCCTTGCGGCTCCGCCCGGCGTACCACTGACCGGAGCCGGGGAGGAGCATCGATAGGACTGCGGCCAGAAAAGCCCGCGGTGTGGAGTGGGCGCGGAGACGGCGCGACACCATGGAGTCACATTATGAGCAGGTCGTGTGTCTGGGCGGCATTCCACTGCTCGACGTGGACTTCACAACAGGTGGCAGGGGATCAGCGGCACCGGACCGTCTCTAGGCTATTGGGCCGCACATGGCGCTCGTCGAAGTCCGCGATCTGGTGAAGGTGTACCCGGGTGATGTGCGGGCGGTCGACGGAATCTCATTCGACGTCGCCGCCGGTGAGGTTTTCGGCTTCCTCGGTCCCAACGGTGCGGGTAAGACCACCACCATTCGCATACTGGTGACACTCCTCGACGCCACCGCAGGTGAGGCACGTGTCGACGGCCTCGACGTTGCCGCCGATGCCGAAGCGGTGCGACGCCGCGTCGGATATGCCGCCCAGTTCATTGCCGTCGACGACGACCTCACAGCTACCGAGAATCTCGTCCTGCAGGGCAGGCTGCACGGGGTGGCTGCTCGAGAAGCGAAGGTGAGAGCCGACCATCTGCTGGAGGTGTTCCAGTTGACCGACGTCGCCGGACGCCGTGTCGGTACCTTCAGCGGTGGAATGCGGCGGCGTCTCGACCTCGCCCAGGCACTCGTACATCACCCGACGCTCATCTTCCTCGACGAGCCGACGACCGGCCTCGACCCACAGACGCGACGTGCCTTGTGGGATTACCTGCGGCGTCTCAACGACGACGGTGTCACGATTTTCCTCACCACCCAGTACATGGAGGAGGCGGATGCTCTCGCCAGCAGGCTCGCCATCGTGGATCAGGGAGGCATCGTCGTCCGCGGATCCCCCGCAGATCTGAAATCCGGGCTGGGCGGCGATGCGGTGACGTTGACTCTGGCGCCCGGAGTCGACGGGGAGACCGGGCGGGTGGCAGCAGCCACGCTGGCGGGGATGGGAGCCACCGACGTCGGGGTGGAGGGGAGCATGGTGCACGGCTATCTCGCCGATGGGGGTTCCCGCCTCGTCGAAGTGGTGCGGGCGCTCGACGCTGCGGGGGTGTCCCTCGCCAGGGTCGAGATGGACGAGCCCAGTCTGGACGAGGTGTTCCTGCGCCACACCGGGGGCCGCATGCGTGTCGAGGAGGTCAAGCCTCGAAGCAGGACGCTGCTTTCCCGGCGGAGGCGGCGGTGATCCGTTCGCTGGTCGAGTCGGGGGTGTTGTGGCGCCGCAACTCCATCAAGTTGCTGCGAACTCCGGTTCTCGTTTTCTTCACACTTTTCCAGCCGCTGTTGTTTCTGCTCCTCTTCAGCCAGGTGTTCGATCGCCTCGCTCTCCTGCCCGGGTTCTCTTACGACAACTACCTGCAGTTCCTCACTCCGTCGATCATCGCCCTCACCGCGCTGAATTCGGCTTTTCAGTCCGGCATGGGCACCGTCACCGACATGGAGGACGGCCTGTTGGACAAGTTTCTCATCGCACCGATTCGTCGCTCCAGCGTCCTCTTCGGCAGAGTTCTCAGCGATGCAACCCGGATGCTGGCTCAGGCTCTGATCATTGTTGCAGTGGCTTTCGTCATGGGAACCCGCTACGAGACGGGGATCCTCGGCGTAATGGCTGCGGTCGTCATTGCAGCTGTCTTCGGTGTCGCCTGGGCGGGCCTGTCGAACATCGTGGCTTTGCGCTCGGGCAACGCGGAGCTGACGATGATGATGGGGATCGTTGTCACCTTCCCCGTCTTGTTCCTTTCCACGGCGTTCATGCCCCAGCTGCTGCTTCCCGGCTGGCTGGACACGGTGGCGACATTCAACCCGATCACATACGTCGTAGAGGCCATCCGGTCTCTCGTCAACACGGGTTGGGCCTGGGGCGATATCGGTCAGGCGCTGGGGGTCGCCGCGGTGCTGGGAGTGGTGACCTTTTCGGGAGCCACCGCCGCGTTTCGCAAAGCCATCCGCTGAGGCGGTCTCAGGTCGGGCCCGGAGGCGGTGACTGTGGCGTTACGTTTCGGCACGCTCTCGGCCCGTACGGTGGCACACTTGGGAGGTGGAAATGCTTCCCGCCGTCCGGTGCGCCTTGATAGCCCATGCCAGGTCGGTGGCGCCGGGGGAAGCCTGCGGCCTGTTGGGGGTCGATGCCGAGGCCGTTATCAGGCGTGGCTATCCCACCCGCAACGACTCCGCGGCACCAGCCGGGTTTGTCATCTCACCCGTCGAGCACCATCGAGTGCTGCAGGAAGCCGCCGCCGCGGGGCTGACCATCGGAGGTATCTATCACTCGCATCCTCAGAGCCCGGCGGTGCCTTCGGCAGCCGACCTCGCCGGGGGTGGCGACCCCGACTGGGTTTATCTGATCGTCGGCCTGGCAGGCACGGGGTCACCTCAAGTGAGGGCGTACCGCCTGCGCGGCGGTACCCATCGGGCGCTCATCCTGCCGGCGCCGGCGCGACACTCGGCGAACAGCACCTAGGCTCGCCGACCGTGCATGTAATCGTTCTCGGCGCAGCCGGCACTTATCCCGGCCCCGGCAAGCCATGCGCGGGCTTCCTCGTCCGCCACCACGACACCACTCTCCTCCTCGACTGCGGCCCCGGCGTCTTGGGACCACTGATGGCGCGGATGCGCCCCGAGGATCTCGACGGCATCGTCGTCAGCCATATTCATCCCGACCATTGCTCCGACGTCTTCGTGTTGCAGCACTATCTGACCTTTGGCCCGGTCACAGCCGGCATACCGCTGCCTGCGATGGCGCCGGAGGGGGCGGTCGATGTGATGGCCAGATTCGCCCAGGCCGACGGCGACCAGCATCCGTTCTTCACCAGCTTCGCCTGGGACACGATCAGGCCCGGGGACCGGCGGCAGGTGGGGAGTCTCGAGTTGAGCTTCGGATACTCCGACCACCCGGTACCCACGCTCGCTACCAGGATCACCGCCGACGGGCGAGTACTCGCCTACTCCGCCGACACCGGCCGTGGCGGTGACGCGTTCGCTGTCGCCGCCGGCGCCGATCTCTTCATGTGTGAAGCCACCTGGCAGTCCGGCGATGACTGGATCGACGGTCTCCACATGTCGGCTGCAGCTGCGGGGGAACTGGCTGCCGCCGCCGACGTGAAGCGGCTGTTGCTCACCCACCTGCGGCCGGAAGTGTCGCTACAGCGCTCGGCTGAGGAAGCCGCGACAGAGTTCGGCCGGGATGTTCTGCTGGCAGTCCCCGGCCTGGAGGTGACAGTGTGAGAGAGGGAAGAAGCTCCCGCGAGATGCGACCGGTGACGCTGCAACGGGGATACACCGAGATGACACCGGGCTCGGTGCTGATCGCCGTGGGTAAGACGCGGGTCCTGTGCACGGCGTCGATGGAGCGCGCGGTGCCGCCGTGGATGCGGGATTCCGGGAGGGGATGGGTGACCGCCGAGTATTCGATGCTGCCCGGGTCGGGGCGGGAGAGGGTGCCCCGCAGATCGGTGAGCGGCGGCCGCACCAAGGAGATCCAGCGTCTCATCGGCCGCTCGTTGCGGGCGGCGGTGGATCTGAACGGCATGGGTGAGATGAGCGTGCGGGTCGACTGTGACGTGCTCCAAGCCGACGGAGGCACCCGAACAGCTGCCATTACCGGGGCGTGGGTGGCGTTGTACGACACCTTCCGCTGGGCGGTCGACGAGGGCCTGATGGCGGACGTTCCCCTGTCCGGCCAGTGCGCCGCGGTGTCGGTCGGGGTCGTCGACGGCGAGGAGCGCCTCGACCTCGAATACGCCGAGGATGCGGCTGCGGAGGTGGATCTCAACGTCGTCATGACCGCGGACGGGAAGCTGATCGAAGTCCAGGGGACGGCTGAGGGGGATCCATTCGACCGAGGGCAGCTGGAAGCAATGCTCGACCTTGCCACCGCAGGCATAACCATCCTGGTAGAGGCACAACGGGAAGCGCTGGGGATGTGACACCGCGGCGGCTGGTGATCGCCTCGAAGAATCCGGACAAGGTGCAGGAAATCATCGACGTGCTCGAAGGGCTGCATCGCCCGCCGCGGATCGTCGACGGTGTCACCTGGCCCGAGGTGGAGGAGAGCGGAGAGACGCTGCGCGCCAATGCAGTGCTGAAAGCGCGCACGGTCGCCGCGGTGGCCGGCCTGGCCGCCATCGCCGACGACACCGGGCTCGAGGTAGATGTGCTCGGCGGCCAGCCGGGAGTGCACACGGCGCGTTTCGCCGGTCCCGAAGCCAGCTACGCGGAGAATGTCGCCCACCTGCTGAGGCAGCTCCGTGGCGTTTCTGAACGCTCGGCACGGTTTCGGACCGTCATCGCAGTTGTCGCTCCCGGCGGTGAGGAGACCGTGGCGGAAGGGGTTCTCGAAGGGCGGATCGCCGATGCCCCCCGGGGTGGTTACGGCTTCGGCTACGACCCGGTGTTCGAGGTCGGCGGCCGCACTCTCGGTGAGATGACACCCGAGGAGAAGAAGGTGATCAGCCATCGTGCCCGTGCGCTGCGCTCGCTGGCCGAGCTGTGGTCGGATACTTGACGGTGCGGGCGGTGGGACTCGAACCCACACGGGCCGCAAAGCCCACCAGGTCCTAAGCCTGGCGCCTATGCCAATTCGGCTACACCCGCGCCTGCGAAGGGTAGGTGGGCGAGAGTGCTCGGTGGGTCGCCCGGGACTCGAACCCGGAACCTACTGGTTAAGAGCCAGTTGCTGCTGCCAAATTGAGCTAGCGACCCGCTCTCAGGGTAGCAATCGGGTCATGGGCCGAAGCGCGTGCCCAAGACCTCGATCCACTCCATGGTGCGGATCCAGGCGTCGGTGCTGCGCCGTAAAGTCGCTCGGCACACGCCCCATTGCAGGGTGTTCTTGCGGTGACCGGTACCGCGGGCCTTGATATATGTCTTGGTGAAGTCGGCGTATGGAAGCCGTAGCTCCTCTCGCCAGAATCTTTTCGCTTGGTCATCGTCATTTCCCTCGTGCAGGTGGAGGGACAGAATCCACATCGGTGAGGGGTGCAGGTACTCGCCGGCCCAGGCTATGAACAATCTGAGAGCGGCCGGGTCGGCGTTGGAGAGCTGTAGGCGTCGGGAGGTTTTCGAACCCTCAGCCCAATAGAGCGCGACACCGGCAGTCCAGAAGGGATCGTCGGCAAGGCTTCGGCCTACGAGTGAGGCATGACTGCGAAGAGCCTCGATCTCCAGCCTCCGCCTACGGCCGGTGTCCCTGGGAGCGGAGGCCCCTCGCGCCTTGAGGGCTGCGACCTGGTCGGCATCGAGCCGCACCTGTCGACACCATGAGGAAAGAGTCCCCTTGGGAACCGGGATGACCTCGCGGATTTCGCCGTAGCTCCATCCGAGCCGGCGCAGGGCCCGTCCCAACTCGGCGCGTTCCCATTGATGGAGCTCGTTCCATTGCCGGGCCCGGTTCAGCAAACCCGGCGGGGCCGGTGGTTTCATGGGTGCAACGTATCGGGAAGGTGTGACAGCGATGAATGTCCACTGCTACACACGGCAGCGACGTCGATGACGACTGTGGTTCTTCATCAGAACGGCCAACTCGGCGGGGAGACCTGGCACAATCAGCACGACGGGCTGTAGCGCAGCTTGGTAGCGCACCTGCTTTGGGAGCAGGGGGTCGCCGGTTCAAATCCGGCCAGCCCGACGGCGGGTCCGATTCCGGCGTCGCCTATCCTTCGCCGCCGGCGCGCGGGTGTAGCTCAGTGGCAGAGCCCCAGCCTTCCAAGCTGGTTACGAGGGTTCGATTCCCTTCACCCGCTCGGCGGGGAACGGGCGCCATGCCCCCGTAGCTCAGAGGACAGAGCAGGAGCCTTCTAAGCTCTTGGCCGGGGGTTCGAATCCTCCCGGGGGCGCGGTCCGCCGGGCGGCCGGCGGAGTCCCCACTTGGTGACCGTAGCTCAGGTGGCTAGAGCGCCGGGTTGTGGTCCCGGAGGTCGCGGGTTCGAGTCCCGTCGGTCACCCCGATCACGAGGCGCCGCGGTATGACAGCCGCGGCGCGTTTTGCGACGAGGAGCATCGTGGATACCAACCTTCAAGAGACGGGCGCTTTCGAGCGCCTCGTTACGTTCACCGTGGATCGCGGAGTGTGGAACTCGGCCGCCGAACGGGCCGCCCGCCGCCTGTCGAAGGACCTCAAGATCAAGGGTTTCCGCCCCGGCAGGGCGCCGCGTCGAATGGTGGAGTCGATGGTGGGTGCGGATCGCCTTCGCTCGGAGACGCTGGAGGTCGCGCTGCCGTCGCTTCTGGTCGACGTGCTGGCGGAACGCGAGCTGCGGCCTGCAATCGCCCCCACCGTGACCGCCACCAGGGACACCGACTCAGGGGTGGAGGTCGATGTGCGCATCACGCTGTGGCCGGTGCCGGAGAAACTTCCCGACTATTCCGACCGTGCTGTGGAGGTGGACTCGACGGCCGTCACCGACGACGAAGTGTCGGATCGCATCGATCAGCTGCGCCAGCAGTTTGCCGAACTCGAGGAAACCGACCGGGCTGCAGATACCGGTTACCACGTCGTGATCGACGTGACGATGCCCGGCGACGGCGCTGAGCCGGTTTCGCTGGGCAGGGACCTCATGTACGAGATCGGGTCGAACTCGCACCTGCCCGGCCTCGACGAGGCGCTGATCGGCGCCACCGCCGGCCACATCCGAGAGGTGGCGACCACCTTTGGGGGCAAGGACGTGACGGCACGGGTCCTCGTCAAGGGAGTTCGCTCCAGGAAACTTCCCGAGCTGTCGGACGACTGGGTCTCGGACGTAACCGAACTCGACAGCGTTGCCGAGTTGGAAGGCGAGGTGAAGTCGGATCTGGCCAGCCTGAAACGACGCGCGGCCGGTGCCCAGCTCAGAGTCAAGCTGCTCGAGACCCTCGTCGGCGAGACCGTCATGGACGTCCCCGAAGCGCTCATCATGGCTGAAGCCGAGGACGCCATCCACCGGCTGCTCCACTCCCTCGAAGCGCAGGACTTGGATGTTCAAACGTATCTGCAGGTGACGGGACAGGACGAGGACGCTTTCATCGCCGACCAGCGGCAGCGCGCCGAGAGACGGTTGCGTTCCCGTGTCTTCCTCGACGCTGTGGCCGATGCCGAAGGCCTCGAAGTCACCGCGGACGAACTCACCGCCACGGTCGTCGATCTCGCCGAGCGCGCCGGCGTCGATGCCGATGACTACCGCGCACGTCTGGAGGCGGGGGGGCAGGTGGGGGTCCTCGGCGGTGATATCCTCCGCGAGAAGGCACTTGACCATCTGGTCGGGTGCGCAGTGGCGGTCGACGTCGGCGGTGAGCCGATCGCCCTGGACGACCCGGACGACGAGACCACCGCAGACGAAGAACAGCCAACGGAGGTCGACTGATGAGTTACCTGGTCCCGACCGTCATCGAGCAGACCGCTCGCGGGGAACGGGCGTTCGACATCTATAGCCGGCTGCTCAAGGACCGCATCATCTTTCTGGGCACTCCGATCGACGACACGATCGCCAACCTGGTGATGGCGCAGATGCTTCATCTCGAGGGCGAAGATCCCGATAAGGACATCGCCCTGTATATCAACTCCCCGGGGGGTGCCACCACCGCGCTGATGGCGATCTACGACACGATGAACTTCATCAAGCCCGACATAGCCACCTACTGCATGGGCCACGCAGCCTCCGCGGCCGCGGTACTGCTCGCAGCAGGCTGCAAGGGCAAGCGGTTCGCCCTTCCACACGCCCGGGTGCTGTTGCACCAGCCGTGGATTTCGGGATTGGGCGGTCAAGCGACGGACATCGAGATTCATGCCCGCGAGATACTCAAGACTCGCGAGGAGATCAATGAGATCTTGGCCGATCACACCGGACAGGACCTGGAGAAGATCAACAAGGACACCGAGCGTGACTTCTGGATGAATGCCGGCGAAGCGCAAGAGTACGGGGTGGTGGACAAGATCCTTTCGGGACGCGAGCTGGCAGTGGCGAGCTAGGAGTTACCGATGGCGAAGTTTGCCGAAGGCAGCGATCTCCTCAAGTGCAGCTTCTGTGGCAAGTCGCAGAAGCAGGTGCAGAAGCTCATCGCTGGGCCGGGCGTGTACATCTGCAACGAGTGCATCGACCTGTGCAACGAGATCATCGAAGAGGAGCTCGCTGAGACCGAGGAGGTCCCGTTCAACGAGCTTCCCAAACCTGCGGAGATCCACCAATTCCTCAACGACTACGTGGTTGGTCAGGAGAGAGCCAAGAAGGTGCTCGCGGTAGCGGTATACAACCACTACAAGCGGGTGCGGGCCGGGAAGAAGGCCAAAGAGGATGTGGAGCTGGAGAAGTCCAACATCCTGCTCATCGGACCGACGGGTTGCGGCAAGACGCTGCTGGCGCAGACGCTGGCCCGCATGCTCAACGTGCCTTTCGCTATCGCCGATGCCACCGCCCTCACCGAAGCCGGTTACGTCGGCGAGGATGTCGAGAACATTCTTCTCAAGTTGATACAGGCCGCGGATTACGACATCTCCCGGGCGGAAACGGGAATCATCTACATCGACGAGATCGACAAGATCGCCCGCAAGGCTGAGAACCCATCTATCACGAGGGACGTTTCTGGGGAAGGGGTCCAGCAGGCTTTGCTGAAGATCTTGGAGGGGACGGTGGCTGCGGTGCCCCCTCAGGGGGGGCGCAAACATCCCCACCAAGAGTTCATCAATGTCGACACCACCGACATGCTCTTCATCTGTGGTGGTGCTTTCGCCGGCCTCGAGGATGTCATCTACAACCGGGTGGGGAAGCGCACCGTCGGCTTCGACGCCCAGATACATGCCGACGGGGAAGGTCGCGACGGCGACTTGCTGGCACGAGTGCTTCCCGAGGACATGATGCGCTACGGTCTCATCCCCGAGTTCATCGGGAGGCTTCCCCTGATGGCGACGGTGCACGACCTGGACAAGGCGGCGCTGCGGGAGATTCTCACCGAGCCGAAGAACGCCTTGATCAAACAGTACGTCAAGTTCTTCGAGATGGACAGTGTGGATCTGGTCTTCACCGACGATGCAATCGAAGCAGTTGCCGACCAGGCACTGCTCCGCGGCACCGGAGCCCGCGGGCTGCGGGGGATCATGGAAGAAGTGTTGCTGAACACGATGTACGACCTGCCGTCGCGCACCGACATCGCCCGGGTGGTGATCGACGGTGAGGTCGTTGCCGAGCGGGTCAACCCGACCCTGATACCGGTACAAGACGCGGCCGTCGAGGAGCCGCAGGAGCGCAGCGCCTAGTTACCGCAGGGTGGCGCCGTCGTGCAGGCGCCGCCGCATTCGAATAGTCTCCACGTACCGCGCACAGCGCGGGCGGAGTAAGGGCATCTGGCCTTCGGGGGGCACGTCTGCAGACGTGCCCCCCGACTTGACTCCAAGCCGGCAAGGGAAGATCAGAAGGGAAGAGGAGTCCCGGTAGTGGCGGTCAGGTCGTCGAAGGCCTTCTGCAGACTCACAGTGACGGCACCCACCCTCCCGTTGCCGATGAGGCGCCCGTCGACCTCCAGCACCGGTGCCAGTTCCCCCATCGTCCCGCTGGTGAACGCCTCGTCGGCGGCGTATAGCTCTGCCGGGCTCACGGCGCGTTCTTCGACGGCCATGCCGAGACTCGACCCCAGCCCGAGCACGACACTGCGGGTGATGCCCGGCAGGCAGTGTTCGGGGGCGGGCGTGATGAGACGGCCACCCTTGGCCAGGAAGATGTTGGTGGCGTTGGTCTCGGCGACGAAACCGTACAAGTCGAGCATGACCGCGTCGTCGGCTCCCGAAGCGTTGGCCTCGATCTTGGCAAGAATGTTGTTGATCAGGTTGTTGTGG
This sequence comes from uncultured Acidimicrobiia bacterium, assembly GCA_964538725.1. Classification (GTDB taxonomy): domain Bacteria; phylum Actinomycetota; class Acidimicrobiia; order Spongiisociales; family JAOTWH01; genus CAZIEQ01. The sequence continues at coordinate 22,926 of CAZIEQ010000001.1, forward strand.
TGGATCTTGGAGTCGAGAGTCGCGGGCGAGTTGCGTCGCACAGAGGCGGTGATGAGGCGGATGCCGTCCCGGTCGTAGACCGGCGGCTTCCACTCGGCGAGGACGATCAGTGTGGGCCCGGCACGGTTCAGCCCGGGGCTCATTCCCGACGACACCTTCAGGCCGCGTGTCAGCGTCAGACGGACGTGGACGCCGTCGTGCATGCCGTTGGCGGCCAAGGTGGCGAAAAAGGCGCCGGTGACCTGCCGGCGGTCCGGCATTGCGGTGAATGCCATCGCCCGGGCGGAATCGAACAGCCGGTCGAGGTGGGCGTCGAGCATGAAGACCGTGCCCTGATAGATCCGGATGCCCTCCCACACCGCGTCGCCCCCCTGAACGACGCTGTCGAACACCGAGACCTTGGCGTCGGCCCGGTGCACCAGGCCCGAACCCACCCAGACCATGATGTCGGCGTTGCGTGGGTCGGGTAGGTCGGCCGCCTCATATTCGCTCAACACGTCTCCTTTCCGCTGCGGTTGCCACGCTATCGGGTACGCTGTCAGTCGGCCTTCTTTCAGGGGATGGGGAGGGGATCGCCACCTGACTAGTCACTCAGCAGGTTGATAATTGACACGCTAAGTGGCTTGACGAACACACTCTGTAGTTGCATCGTGTTCCTTGCCGGGTTATCCCGGCGAAACGGGCCAGAGACGAAGGAATGAAAAAATGGCGATTACCCGTCACAAGGTCGCCTTGCTCCTCGTCCTGACGCTGCTGGGAGGGCTATTCACGGCGCTTCCGGTCGGCGCTCAGACGGCGGGACCGAGCGTCGATCTGGAGAAGACGACCAACGGCACCGATGCCGACAGCGCGCCCGGCCCCACCCTCGCCGCGGGCGGCACGGTGGATTGGAGCTACATCGTCACCAACGACGGTGGGGTTCCGCTGACCGACGTTGCTGTAACCGACGATCAAGGGGTTGCGGTCACCTGCCCGGGCACCAATCTCGCCGCGGGCGAGTCGATGACCTGCTCCGGCTCCGGAGTCGCCTATCCCGAGCCGTATACCAACACGGGAACGGTGACCGCTCTCGCCGGTGATGTGCCGGTGAGCGCCACCGATCCCAGCAACTACTCGGGGGCCTTGGTGTGCCCTCTTGGCGGCGACCATGTGGTCTTCATCGGCGCAACGTTGTACAACAACGCTTCGCAGCGCCGTGCCGGGCCGATCCCGGTTTCGATACCACCGGGGGTGTACGACATCACCCTCACCAGCTACGACGATCACAGCCGCCACAGCGGGCAGGTGCAACTCGTCGAGTCCTGGTCCGTCGAGCTGTCCGGCCTCGGAGGCACTTCTTTGTACACCTCTCCTAACTCGCCGGATCTGCCGGAGAGCGCGGAGATCATGTCGTGGCAGGTGGGCACCGCTGTCCTGACCGATACTGCGCTGACTCTCGACGCCTGGCATGCCTTTCCCGGCCCCGGCTTTACCAAGAACTCGGTGACTGCGGTGTGCGTCGCCTTCGACGAGGTGGCCCCGTCGATCGATGTCCGCAAGCAGGCGGAGGGTGCCGACAGCAGACAGGTGGTGCGCGGCTCCGACGTCGTGTTCGAGATCGCAGTCACCAACGACGGCGTCATCGACCTCGTCGACGTGGCGGTCACCGATCCCGACTATCCGCAGTGTGAGCAGGTGATCGGCGATCTGGCGGTGGGGGCGTCGGTGACTTATGAATGCACGGTTCCCAACGTCCAGGCCGACTTCACCAACACGGCCACCGCAACCGGGGACACGCCCCTGTCCGGGCCGGCATCCGACTCGGATCCGTCGACGATCCAGGTCCTCGTGCCCGCCATCGACATCCGCAAGCAGGCCGAAGGTGTCGATCAGCGCAACGCGGTGATCGGCTCAGACGTCGTATTCGAGATCGCGGTGACCAACAGCGGAGCCGTCGACCTCGTCGACGTGGCGGTCACCGACCCCGACTATCCGCAGTGTGACAGTCTCATCGGCGATCTGGCGGTGGGGGCTTCGGTGACCTATGAATGCACGGTTGCCAACGTCCAGGCCGACTTCACCAACACGGCCACCGCTACGGGCGCCAGTACCACAGGTGAAGCGGTCACCGACTCGGATCCGTCGACGGTTGTCGTCACCGCTCAGCCCCAAGAGCTGATCGATCTGGAGTTGACCAAGACCGCCGACCAGAGCCTGGTGGCGCCCGGCGACGAGGTCGTCTTCACCATCACCGTGGTCAACCAAGGCCCGGGCGACGCCACCGGTGTGGAGGTCGCCGATCTGCTGCCGGCGGGGCTCACCTATGTGAGCCACAGTGGCGACGGCACCTATGCACCCGGATCGCCATGGGCGATAGGCAGCCTGCCTGCGGGGGGCACTGCCGTACTCACCATCACAGTGCAGGCCGGTGATCCCGGCTCTTATGTCAACGAAGCCGAGGTCACCGCGGCCAACGAAACCGACTCCGACTCGGTGCCGGGCGACGGCATGGGTGACGATTGGGACGATGCCACCGTCGACGTCGTTCTGGTGGGGGCCTCGGCCACCATCGGGGACACCGTATGGCTGGACGCCGACGGCGACGGCGTCCAAGACGCGGGTGAAGACGGGATCGCCGGAGTGACGGTGCGGCTCACCAATACGGCATCCAGTGCCACAACGACACTCGTGACTGATGGCAACGGCAGGTATCTGTTCGCCGCCCTCGAAGCCGGTGAGTACACCGTGGCGGTGGATGTCACGACGGCACCCGCAGACCACAGTCTCACCACCAGCGGTCAGTTCACCGTGACTCTCGGTGACGGAGAGTCCTTCCTCGACGCCGACTTCGGCTTTCAGGCAGGCGGTGACGAGGAGCTGCCGATGACCGGATTCCCGGTGCGGATGTTCGGCCTTGCCGGGTTGTTGCTGACTGCGCTGGGAGCCGCCCTGCTGGCCACCACAAGACGATGGTGGCATTCTGAGCTCGGTTAGTCGACCCAATCGCCATAGAGAACACGGCAGGGGCCCTTGGGGGCCCCTGCCGCGTTGAGGCGACACGGAGGCTGTCAGCCACAGATAGTGGTGAACATGGGAGCCGGGAGACGGCGTGCATTCCGCCGACAACGATGGGCCCCGGCTTCCCAGAAGGATCCTGCGAGTTGGGGACTAGTCATGTCTGCATCCCGGGGAATGTGTCTCGACAGCTACTGAGAGTGGTCATACGGTGGGGTACCCAAGCGGGACATGTCCCTCGGGGACACGAACCGCTCGGTTCGGGCAAGCAGGGGGTAGGACGCCCGGGGGCTACGGCCCCCGGGCGTTTGACTATCTCCTTGCCATCGAGAACCGGTTGACGCTTCATGGAAGACCGGGCCGCTAGCATGCCGGTTCTCCATGAACCGTGAGAACGATGCGACCAACGTACGACCCCAAGCAGGTCGAGGCGCGCTGGTACCAGGTGTGGGAGTCGGCGGGCTACTTCTCGCCTGAGATCAACCCCGACGGGGATCCGTTCTGCATCGTCATTCCTCCCCCCAACGTCACCGGATCGTTGCACATGGGCCACGCCCTGGACCTGTCCATTCAGGACGTCATCGTTCGGCGGAAGCGCATGCAGGGCTACGCCGCCCTGTGGGTTCCCGGCACCGACCATGCCGGCATCGCCACCCAATCGGTGGTTGAGAGGGAGCTGGCCGCTGAAGGATTGACCCGCCAGGACCTTGGCAGGGACCGCTTCGTCGAGGAGGTGTGGGCGTGGAGAGAGAAGTCGGGCGGGCGCATCACCCGTCAGATCAGAACCCTCGGTTTCTCGCTGGATTGGACCCGGGAGAGATTCACCCTCGATGAGGGTTTGTCGCGTGCGGTACGCGAAGTCTTCGTGACGCTATATGAGGCGGGCCTCATCTACCGGGCCAGCCGGATCATCAATTGGTGCCCGGCGTGCAACACCGCCATCTCCGACATCGAAGTCGATTATGAGGACGTCCCCGGAGAACTGGTCTACATCCGCTATCCGTTCAGCGACGGGTCCGGTGGCGAAGGCATTGTGGTGGCAACCACCCGGGCCGAAACCATGCTGGGAGACGCCGCCGTCGCCGTCCATCCCGACGACCGGCGCTACCGCGCCGTAGTGGGGAGGACCGTGCGGCTGCCGCTCATGGGCAGGGTGCTGCCGGTAGTCGCCGACGACGCGGTCGACCCCGACTTCGGGACCGGCGCGGTGAAGGTCACCCCTGCACATGATCCGCTCGACTTCGAGATAGCCGGCCGTCACGATCTGGCTCCGGTGCAGATCCTCGACGAGAATGCCCGCATCACCTCCGCCGGAGGGCGCTTTGCCGGGCTCGATCGCTTCGCAGCCCGAGAAGCGGTCAAGGATGCACTGCGCGCCGAAGGCGCCATCGTGAAAGTCGAGGACCGGGTTCACTCGGTCGGTCACTGTTCCCGCAGCGAAGGCGTTCAGGTCGAGCCGCTGCTTTCACTGCAGTGGTTCGTCAAGGTGCGGCCCCTGGTGGTCCCTGCTGTGGAGGCGGTGCGCAACGGAGACACCAGGTTCATTCCGCGACGGTGGGAGAAGAACTACTTCCACTGGATGGAGAACATCCGCGACTGGTGCATCAGCCGTCAGCTGTGGTGGGGGCATCGCATACCCGCCTGGTACTGCGATGAATGTACCGAATTGATGGTGTCCCGTGACGAGCCGCAGGAATGCGCTGCATGCGGCCACGGTTCGCTGACCGCCGATCCAGATGTTCTCGACACCTGGTTCTCCTCGGCGTTGTGGCCGTTCTCCACGCTGGGATGGCCTGACGACACCGAAGACCTGCGTGCGTTCTATCCCAACGATGTGCTCGTCACCGGCTTCGACATCATCTACTTCTGGGTGGCCCGAATGATGAAGATGGGTCTTCGCTTCATGGGAGACGAACCATTCGGTGACGTCGTGATACACGGTTTGGTGAGGGCAGCAGACGGCAGGAAGATGTCGAAATCCCATGGGAACGCACTCGATCCGGTTGAAGTCGTTGCCGAGCACGGTGCCGATGCGCTCCGGCTGGCTCTCATCCAGGCAGCCGCCCCCGGCCACGACGTGCCCATCCGCGAGGAGTGGGTAGTAGCCGCCCGCAGATTCGGCAACAAGCTGTGGAACGCGGCCCGCTTCGCGTTACCGCACGCCGCGCCGGTGCCCCCCGAAGGGGGTTATCCCGATGATCCCGCCCCTGAGGCGAGGTGGATCCTGCACCGGCTGGGTGAGGTGGCCGCCAGCTTCGACGAGCTGATGGATGACTACCGGTTTTCCGACGCCTACGGCCTGCTGTACAACTTCGCCTGGGCAGAGGTCTTCGACTGGTACATCGAGCTTGCCAAGGCGCCGCTGCGACACGGCGGGGGAGGCACTGTCAGCCAGGCGCTGGGGGTCGTGCTGCGGGATGTCCTCAAGCTCTTCCACCCCGTGATTCCGTTCCTCACCGAAGAGCTGTGGTCGGAGTTGGTGGGTGGCGGCTCGATCATGATCAGCGCATGGCCCCGGCCCCCGGCCTACGCCGCCGCAGGCGACATGGCATCGTTCCAAGAGCTGATCGGTGGGTTGCGCAGCTTTCGTGCCGACCACGGGCTCAGCCCCCGCCGCGAGATGGAGGTAGTGGTGGCATCTGACGGTGACGGGATTCCGTCGTGGTGGCATCAACAGGCCGCGTCGCTCGCCGCGGTCCGTCTGGTCGCCGGGGATGCTCCGCGCGGCGCCCACACGAGAATCGGCGCTGGTTTCGTCGAGGCCTACGTGTCCCTCGAGGGGATCGTCGATCTCGACACGGAACGTGTCCGGCTGGACAGGGCGATAGCAGACACCTCGAGGTTGTTGGAGAGGTCGCAGACGAAGTTGGGGAACGCCCAGTTCCGTGCCAGGGCCCCCCAAGCCGTCGTCGACAGCGAGGAGGCTCGTGCGGCGGATCTGGAGTCGAGAGTGGAGAGGTTGCGAGCACAGCGAGCCGAGCTGGGATGACATACGAGGAGGCAGTGGCCTTCCTCGACGCCCGTATCGGTCACGGCAGGCGTCCCGGGCTGGATCGCATCCGAGGTGTTCTCGACATGATGGCCGACCCGCATCTTCTGTATCCGGTCGTCCAGATAGCGGGTACGAACGGCAAGACGTCTACAACGCTGATGACCGCCGCCGTTCTCAGCGCCCTCGGCATCCGCTGCGGGTCGTACACGTCGCCGCATCTGCATGCCCCTGAGGAGCGTTTCGCCATGGACGGCTCCACCATGACCAGCACCGAGTTTGCAACCGCGGTGGCCGACGTCGCACCGCTCGTGGAGCTGTACGAGGAACGGACCGGTACCGGGATCACCTACTTCGAGCTGGCAACTGCCGTTGCCTACGCCTGGTTCGCCGAGCGGGCCGCCGGCGCTGCAGCAGTCGAGGTGGGATTGGGAGGACGCTGGGACGCCACCTCGGTTGTACAACCCGAGGTGGCTGTGATCACCTCGATCGCCCTGGATCATCAGGAGTATCTGGGGGGGACGCTGGCGGAGATAGCGGCGGAGAAGGCAGCCATCGTCCCTTCCGGAGGCGTGCTGGTCAGCGGACCGCTGCCCCTGGAGGCCATCAAACCGGTGGCGGAGCGTGTCGAGCACACGTCTGCCGAATGGCACCGGATGGGGGACAGTTTTGATATGACCGCCGACCGGCCTGCCGTCGGCGGCCACATGTTCGACATCGATGGGTTGCATGGGAGCTACCGGGACGTCTACCTGCGTATGCACGGCGCCCATCAAGCGATCAACTTCACCATTTCGGTTGCCGCTGCCGAAGCTGTGGTCGGCCGTGAGCTGGCCCCGGCCTCGGTGGCCGCGGCCGCGGCGGCAGTGCATGTGCCCGGCCGGCTGGAGATCGTGGGCAGGGAGCCGCTGCTCGTTCTCGACGGCGCGCACAATCCGGGGGGCAGCACCGTGCTGGCACGAGCTCTCGACGAGGAACTCCCCGCCTTTCGTTGGAGTGCCGTCGTCGGGCTCACCGGGCCCCGTGATCCGGCGGTCTTCCTTGGTCCGCTGGCTCCGCTGCTGCACCGGGTTGTTGCTGTGGAGCCCCTTTCGTCCCATGCGGTGCCCGCGGCCGCAGTGGCCGCAGCCGCTGCCGGCTTCGGTCTGGAATCAGCCGTAGGTGCCGGCGGCGCCGCAGAGGTGCACAGGCTTGCAGCCGAGCTCGGTGACGGTGAGGGGATCCTGGTCACCGGGTCCCTTTACCTGGTCGGGGAGGTGCGCCATGCCATCGTCGGCGGCTGAGCGCAGCTCACTAGCATCCCGCCCCGATCGGGAGCGGAACATTCCTTCACAGCAAGACACGGCCTCACAGGCAACATTCGTGATGGTGAAACCCGACGGTGTGGCCCGGGGCCTCGTCGGTGAGGTCATCAGCCGTTTTGAGCGCAAAGGTCTCGTTCTGCGGCGGGTGCGCGGCCTCGTTCCCGACGGCGACCTGGCACGGCGTCACTATGCCGAGCACGAGGCGAAACCGTTCTTCAGCGACCTGGTCGACTTCATCACCAGCGGGCTGGTGGTGGCCATGGAATGGCAGGGGAGGGAGGCGGTGGCGGTTGCCCGCACCCTGATCGGGGTCACAGATCCCGCCGCGGCCGCCCCGGGTACCTTGCGGGGTGACTTCGGGCTGGAGGTGACTCGCAACCTGGTGCACGGCTCCGACTCACCCGACAGTGCGCTCCGCGAGCTGAAGCTGTGGTTTTCGTAGCGGTCAGGCTGTGCCTGCCGCCGGCTCCGAGGCAGCTTCTCCCGACAGCCGGCCGGTGGCGGCGGTAGCCGATGCCTCGCGAATAGCTACACTCTGCGGCCTCCCGCCAAGGGACACGCCATGGCCGACAGTTTCTTTTCCATCGCCGGCCGCGACATGGCGATCGATCTCGGGACGGCCAACACCCTCGTGTACGTGCGGGGATCCGGCATAGTCCTGAACGAGCCTTCCGTCGTGGCCATGAACACGCGCGAGGACACCGCGCTGGCCGTTGGCATGGACGCCAAACGCATGATCGGACGCACCCCGTCGCACATTCAGGCGATCAGGCCGCTGCGCGACGGCGTCATCGCCGACTTCGACATCACCGAGAGGATGCTCGGCTATTTCATCCGCAAGGTGAACCGGGTGCGCTGGTCGCGGCCCCGAATCATCGTATGCGTACCGTCGGGTATCACCGGAGTGGAGCGCCGGGCCGTTGAGGAGGCGGCGTACCATGCCGGGGCGCGCAAGGCGTTCACCATCGAAGAGCCCATGGCCGCCGCCATCGGTGCGGGTTTGCCGGTTCACGAGCCGGCAGGGTCGATGGTGGTCGACGTCGGCGGCGGCACCACCGAGGTGGCCGTGATCAGCCTGGGGGGCATCGTCGTCGCCAAGTCGATACGTATCGGCGGCGATGAGCTCGATGAGGCCATCATCAACTGGGTGAAGAAGGAGTTCAACCTGATGCTGGGTGAGCGGACCGCCGAACAGCTCAAGATGGCGATCGGGTCGGCATGGCCGTATCACGACGAACCGAGCGCCGAGGTGCGGGGACGGGACCTCATCTCGGGGCTGCCGAAGACGATCATGGTGTCATCCCAAGACATCCGTGAGGCCATCGACGAGCCCATGCAGGCGGTCGTCGATGCCGTCAAGTTCGCCCTCGACAAGACACCTCCCGAACTGGCCGCCGACGTCATGGAGCGGGGCATCGTCATCACCGGCGGCGGAGCCATGCTTCGTGGGCTCGATGTGAGGCTGGCAAACGAAACCGGGATGCCCATCGTGACCGCCGATCATCCGATGCACTCTGTGGTCATGGGTTCGGGGATGTGTCTGGAGGAGTTCGACATTCTGGCGGCGGTTCTGACCTCTACCGGCCGCCCCTGACCTCTGCGACAACCGGCAATGCTGGGACAGCAACGACGCACCAGCCGGACGACGTTGCTGTTCGTCTTCCTTCTCGTGTGCTCGTTCCTCATCACCACCATCGACGTGCGGGCCGCAGGTGAAGGTTTCGGCGCGTCCCTGCGTGACGCTGCCCAGGCCGTTTTCAGCCCCGTGCAGCGGCTCACTGACGCCGTCACCCGCCCTGTGGTGGGCTTTGTCGATGGGATCGCCAACCTGGCATCGCTGCGTTCGGAGAACAAGGAGCTGCGGTCCCGCATCGCGGGGTTGGAGAACGAGGTAGCGGCAACCGCCGCCGTGCAGGCGCGCCTCGCCGAGCTCGAGAAGATCCACGCCCTGGAGGTGCCGGAGGGAATCGACACGGTTACCGCAGAGGTGGTGGCCACCGGGCCGTCCATCTTCGACCACACCATCCTGATCGACAAGGGTTCCGACCATGGGATCGCCATCGGCATGGCGGTCGTCGACGAGTTGGGGCTGGTCGGTCGGGTGATCGCAGTCACCGCAGGTGCTTCCCGGGTGAGGCTCATCACCGATCCCCTGCTGTGTGCCGGTATCCGTGTGCAGGACACCCAGGAGACGGGGTGGGTGTGCGGCGAAGGCGACGGCCCGCTGTCGTTGGAGATGCACCGGGCGTCGGAGACGGTGCGGGAGGGCTATCGAGTGGTGACTGGCGGAGGCCGTTTCCCGCCGGGGCTCGCCATCGGCATGATCGTCGACGCCGCCCGTTCCGAGGCCGGCTTCACACTGCGCACCAGGGTGGCTCCGCTGGTCGATTTCGGCCGTCTCGACTTCGTGAAGGTGCTGATCACCACTGCGGGGGATGACCCGATCCTGGAGGAACCCGACGCAGGCTTGCCCATCCAAGAGGACACGTCCGAGACGCCGCAGCCTGTGCCTTCGACGACCGTGGCCGGCGTCGACCGTGATCAATGAAACCACGGCACGTGGTCGTTGCCCTTGTCCTCGTCGTGGCCGCGGTGGCGGTGCAGACCACTTTGTTCGCCAAGGTCACCTTCTTCGACGTCGCCCCGCAGGGTGTGATCGTGGTCCTCATCGCCGTTGCCCGCTGGATGGACCCCGAGCCGGCGGTGCTGCTCGGCTTCACCGCCGGCTTCGTTCTCGATCTGCTCGGTGGAGCTCCGCTGGGCTTGTGGGCTTTCGTGATGACGACTGTCGCCTACTTCACAGTGCGCCTCGCCGACAGAGCCTCCGACTCGCTGCTCGTGCTCGCCGCCGGGGTCTTCGGTGTGACGCTGGGGGCCCACCTGTTGTTCGCGCTCCTCGGTACCCTCTTCGGGCAGCAGACTCTTTCGGACACTTCGATCTACTCCAAATCGGTGCTTGCTTCCACATATAGCGTTGCTCTGGCCGCGCCCGTGCTGCCCCTCGTCACCCGAGCCCTTGGTCAGGGACCCCGTAGGGGGTGGGACCTGTGAAACCGGGTTGGCGGCTCGCCGGTCTCGGTCTGGCCTTCATGCTGCTCTTCGGCGGGCTCACGCTGCGCCTGTGGTCGCTGCAGATCGCCGAGGGGCAGGTGTTCGAGGAAACCGCAGCCAGCCAGCAGATCAGGGTTGTGTCGACTCCTGCTCCGCGGGGGGAGATCGTCGACTCGAAGCTACGGGTGCTGGCCGGCACCAGAGTGGCGCTGGGAGTCATCGTCGACCGCCAGCTGCTGCCTGAGGAGAGGCTCGACGAGGTAGTGGGGCGGCTGGCCGCCCTGCTCGAGCTGTCCACCGCCGAGGTTCGCGAACTCATCGACTCGGCACCTCCTGGAGGACGGGCCGTGGTCGCTCCGGAAGCGACTACCGCCGACGCACTGTTCATCGTCGAACACGCAGAGGATTTTCCCGGCATTTTCGTTGAGGATCAGCCTGTGCGTGTCTATCCGGCCGGCGACGACGCCGCCCATGTCGTGGGCTACATCGGGCGTCCCGACGAGAGCGACCTGGCCATCGCCGGCATCGATCCCACGGATGTGGTCGGCAAGTTCGGTGTCGAAGGAACCTACGACCAGTGGCTGCGGGGCACTGCCGGATTCATCAAGTACCGGGTGGGGGCGGCGGGGGACGTTCTCGCCCTTCTCGGGGTGCAGCCACCCGCACCGGGCGGCACCACCGTGCTCACCTTGGATCTCGACGTGCAGCAGGTGCTCGAGGATTCCCTCCGCCAGGGCATGGTGCTCGCCAAGTCAGAAGGTGAGCAGGCCACCAGGGCGGCCGGAGTGGTTCTCGACGTCACCGACGGTTCCGTCGTTGCCATGGCATCGGTACCTTCGTTCGAGCCGCAGGCTTTCGTCGGCGGTCTCACCCAGAACGAATGGGATGCGTTGTCCGATCTGGGCGCATTCAACAACTTCGTCATCCAGGGCATCTACCCGCCAGGGTCCACTTTCAAAGTCGTTGCATACGCCATGGCGATGGAGGAAGGCATCTATCCCCAGGAGCTGGCACGCCACGACGACGCCTACTTCTGCACCGGCCGCATCGAATTCCAGTTCAACGACGGCAGCCAGCAGGTCTACCACGACTGGTTGGTGGGAGGTCATGGGGATGTCGATCTCCACGGCGCTTTGCAGGCCTCCTGTGACGACTACTTCTGGGAGGTTGCGTTGCGGGTGTGGCGCGGCGAGTTCGACGAGGATCTCATTCAGCAGTGGGCCCGCCAGCTCGGTTTCGACGCTGTTACCGGAGTCGACCTGCCGTTCGAACAGCGGGGGCTGATCCCCGATAGGGACTGGTTCGAGCGCACGCAGCACGAAACACCGGGCCGGGTGCGGGAGGGTCCCTGGGTGGGGGGCGATGTCATGAACGTCGTCATCGGCCAGGGGGAGGTGGTGGTGACACCACTGCAACTCGCCAACGCATACGCCGCGCTGGCCAACGGAGGAACGTTGTGGCAGCCCCACGTCGTCGACCGTGTCATCGACCAGAACGGCAACGTCCTCTTCGTGAACGAACCGCAGGTGATCCGCGAGCTGACATTGGACCCGGCCACGGTGGCGCTTTTCCGTCAAGATCTGAAGCTGGTGATCAACGGCCGTTCGGGGACGGCACGCTCGGCGTTCAAAGACTTTGGAGAGTCCCGCGACCAGGTCGGTGGCAAGACGGGCACCGCGGAGATCCTCAAGGGTGCCACCAGGGCCGAGGACATCGACACTGCCTTGTTCGTGGGGGTGGTTCCGGTTGACAATCCGAAGTACGTCGTCGCCGTTGTCATCGAACGGGGGGGCTCAGGAGGCCGGATCGCGGCCCCAACTGCGCGCCGGGTGCTGCAATACCTCATGGGTGAGGACCTCTCCGACGTCGCCCCGGGGGCGGATACCGACTGATGGCTACCCTGACCGCTCCGGTCCTCTTCACCTCGGATCGGGAGCGAACGCCGCGCCCCGACCTGCTGTTGATCATTCCACTGCTGGCGCTGGCGGCACTGTCGGTGCTGATGGTATGGACTGCGTCGCGACCGCGCCTGGAAACGCTGGGCATAGACGGTTCACGTGACCTGCAGCGCCAGATGCTGTTCGCCGCCGTCGGTCTCACCGGGTTTGCCGCCGCGTCCCTCGTCGAACAGCGCTTCCTGAGACACTGGGCGGGCGCGGTCTACGGCTTCTCTCTGCTGGCACTTGTCGTCGTGTTTACGCCCTTGGGCGACCTTTCCCGCGGCGCGCAGCGGTGGGTCTCCTTGGGTGCCTTCCAAGTGCAGCCTTCCGAATTCGCCAAAGTCGGCCTCATCGTCTCCTTGGCCGCGTTCCTGGCGGCCGCCGGGGAGGGGCGTATGCAGTGGAAACGGGTGGCGGGGGCGGTCGCATTGACCGCAGTCCCCGCAATACTCGTCTTCCAGCAGCCGGACCTGGGCACGATGCTCGTGTTCGGGTTCGTGGTGCTCGTGATGTTGTTCATCGCAGGTGCCACCGTGCGCCAGTTGGTGACTCTGCTGGCCGGTGCCGTCGCCGGGCTGGTCGGCATACTGCAGCTGGGTCTGTTACGCACCTACCAGCTGGAGAGGCTGACGGCGTTTCTCGACCCCACCTCGGACCTGCAGACGGCGAACTACAACCAGTTTCAGAGTCAGGTGGCCATCGGGTCGGGTCAGATGTTCGGCAAGGGAATCCTGGAGGGCACCCAGACGAACCTTTCCTATGTGCCTGCCCAGACCACCGACTTCATCTTCACTGCAGTCGGTGAGCAGCTGGGTTTCGTCGGCGGCGTAATCGTGATCGGACTGTATGCGCTCATCGTGTGGAGGCTGATGATGGCTGCCGCCGCGAGCGGCGATCGTTTTGGGCGGCTGCTGTCGGCGGGTGTTGCCTCGCTGGTGGCTTTCCACGTCTTCGTCAACATCGGGATGACTTTGGGGATGATGCCGGTGACCGGGTTGCCGCTGCCTTTCATGAGCGAGGGCGGTTCATCTTTCCTTGCCACCGCCACTGCCATGGGGTTAGCGCATTCGGTGTGGATGCGGCGCAGCCGTGTGCCTGGCGAGCGGCGGCTGATGAGGTGAGGGGTCTGCGGCCGGGCTAGCCTCGGACCAGATGTACAGACGCCCCGAGCAAGGATGGATCGAAGTCATCTGCGGCCCCATGTTTTCGGGGAAGAGCGAGGAACTGATACGCCGGATCACTCGCTATCAGATCGCTCGGGTTCCCACCCAAACGTTCAAACCGGCGTTGGACAACCGCTACTCCGAGGGTTCGGTTGTATCGCACAGCAGGTTGGCGATCGAAGCGGAACCGGTTGCGGACTCCACCCAGCTGCTGCATGCGGTCGAGGCGCGTACCGCAGTGGTCGGTGTCGATGAGGCCCAGTTCTTCGACATGAACCTGGTCGATGTGGCTCACCGGCTGGCAGCCACCGGCATGCAGGTGATCGTTGCAGGCCTCGACACCGACTACCTGCGGAGGCCTTTCGGACCGGTTCCTCACCTGATGCTGGGAGCCGAGTATGTGACCAAGTCGCTGGCCGTGTGTCATTCCTGTGGAGGGCCGGGAATGTACACCCAGAGGGTGATCGATTCCCAGGAACTGGTGGTGCTCGGCGCCTCCGGATCCTATGAGGCGCGGTGCCGGCGCTGCTATCAGCAGACGGAACCGATTCAGGAAACCCTGGCAGCTGCCGAATCTCATTGAATGGGGCGCGGCGCGTCCGCTGCTACCCTAAGTGGCAGGACCGGGCACCCGCCCGGCTCTCCGATTTCCTGAGATCGATGGGGACCACCTCGACCCGCAACTGCACACCCAGCCGCGGCGTACCGGACCCGGTGCGACCTGCGGCCCTGCGGACATGCAGGTCCGGCCGGCAGAACCATGCGATCTCCCCTGCCGGCATGGAACCGGCATCGTGAACACCGCGACCGCCGCCAGGAGCGGCAATAGAGGAGTAACCATTCATGGGTCCACTGAAAAAGAGGCGGGGGCGTATTCTCCGCAAAGGGGGCGGAGGCGCCACCGAGGAGCGCAAGCTACACAAGGTCGGCCGCCACACAGTTGAGGTACGCCGGGTCGTCGAAACGACCCGCGTCAAAGAATCGTCACAGAAACCTCTCCCCAAGGGGCGGCGGCGACGGGATCGCCACCAGGCCGGCCCACCCCGCACCACTGACGTCATCGTTCCTCCCGAGACCGAGCGCAAGCAGATGCTGGTGCGAACCCTGCCCCACCAGGTGCAGATCGTGGTTCTCGAAGGGCCGGTGCTGGTGGAGCATTACGTGGCTCGGGAAGACAAGCGGAGCCTGGTCGGCAACGTCTACCTGGGAAAGGTGCGCAACGTCCTCCCCGGCATGGAGGCGGCTTTCGTCGACTTCGGTGAAGGCAAGAACGGTGTCCTGTATGCAGGCGATGTGCACTCTGCAGCGGTCGACGGCAACGGCGGCCGCCGCAAGCCGCGTATCGAGCGGGCTGTGAAACAGGGTGAGGAGATCCTCGTTCAGGTGTCCAAGGACGCCATGGGGCACAAGGGGGCGCGTCTGACGAACGAAATCAGCCTTCCCGGCCGCTACCTGGTGCTGGCCCCCCGTTCCGTCATGCGAGGGATCAGCCGCCGCATCCCCGATGAGGAGCGTGAACGGTTGCGGAACGCGATACAGGGTATGGACGTCGACGGCTTCGGCGTGATAGTCCGCACGGCTGCGGGGGGAGCCTCCGACGATGATCTGGCGTCGGATATCGGCCGGCTGCGGGCGGTGTGGGAGCAGATCGAGAAGGCGGTTCCCGACGGTCCCGCACCGCGGCTGCTCTACGAGGAGCCGCCCCTGGTGATTCGGGTCATCAGGGAGCACTTCACGCGCGACTTCCGTCGGCTGTTGATCGACGACCGTGACACGTTCGAGCTCGTCGTCGAGTACCTGCGGCGAACCGAGCCTCATCTCGCCGACAAGGTGCGCCGCTACGAAGACTCGATGGGTCTGTTCGAACGGTTCCATGTTCACGATCAGATCCGCAAGGCACTCGATCGCAAAGTGTGGCTCCCCAGCGGCGGCCACGTTGTCATCGACCGCACCGAGGCCCTGACAGTCATCGACGTCAACACCGGCCGGTTCGTCGGACATTCGAATCTGGAAGACACGGTTTTACAGAACAATCTCGAGGCTGCCGAGGAGATCGCCCGCCAGCTGCGCCTGCGCGACATCGGAGGGATCATCGTCATCGACTTCATCGACATGGAGGTTGCCCACAACAGGGAGCAGGTCCTCAAGCGGCTCAGAGAGCACCTTGCGAAGGACAAGACCAGGTCCCAGGTGTTCGACGTGTCGAACCTGGGCCTGGTGGAGATGACCCGCAAGAATGTCTCCGAGGGACTGTTGGAGACATTCAGCGAGGTGTGCGACAAGTGCGCCGGCAGGGGTGTGCTGCTGTATGAGGAGGCTGCCATCGCCGGCCGCCCCATGCCCCGCGACGACAGCGGCGGGCAGCAGGACAGCCGTTGACACACCGCTAAGCTGGGGCCTCGATCCCCCAAGGAACCCAACGTATGTACGCGATCATCCGTACCGGCGGCAAGCAGGCCAAGGTCCGCGAAGGCGACGTCATCGACGTTGAGAGGCTGCGCTCCGAGGGTGAGGTGACCTTCACCCCGCTTCTCATCGTTGCCGACGACGGCAAGGTGACGTCGGGACGGGACGCGCTGGAGAAGGCAACCGTCACCGCCAGGATCCTCGGTCCCAGTCAAGGCCCCAAGATCGACGCCCTCAAGTACAAGGCGAAGACCGGTTACCGGCGCCGCTACGGCCATCGCCAGAAGTACACCCGTATCGAAGTCACCAGAATCGATTCCGGCAGGCCGAAGCGATCCAAGAAGCCGGCCGCCGAGGTCGACAGCACCGAGGAGAGCTGACATGTCCAAGACGAAATCCGGCGGGTCGAGCCGCAACGGCCGCGACTCCCATTCGAAACGCCTCGGGCCGAAGGTCTTCGACGGGCAGGCAGTCAACGCCGGCACGATCCTCGTGCGTCAGCGGGGTACCCGCATCCACCCCGGCGACAACGTGGGTCGCGGCAGCGACGACACCCTGTTCGCCACCACGACCGGAGTGGTGCGCTACGGCCACCGTCGAGGACGGCGCCATGTCTCCGTCGAGGCCTCCTAGAAGGGTTCCGCCGCTCGACTACCGCTGTCGGCTGTCTCGACAGCCGACACCTTCCGACTGACGCCGGATGTTTGTCGACCGGGTCACGCTCCATCTGCGAGGCGGCGACGGGGGTGCTGGAGTCGTCGCGTTCCGTCGGGTCCGTGGCCGGCCCAAAGGTAAGCCTGAAGGGGGTTCGGGAGCCAGGGGGGGCGACGTGTGGCTGCTGGCGGACCCGGATGTCACCACGCTGCTGCGTTACCGGACCCGGTCACGGTATTCCGCCGGGACCGGAGGTCACGGACAGGGCGATCTCCGTCACGGACATCGAGGTGCCGACCTGGAGCTTGGGGTGCCGCTGGGGACCATCGTTCGTGATCCGGGCGGGACGATGATCGCCGACCTGGTGCGGGCAGGCCAGCGCGTACGGGTCTGTCGAGGCGGCCGGGGAGGCCGCGGCAACGCCGCCTTCACCGGGCCGCGCCGCAAAGCTCCCGGGTTCGCCGAGCAGGGCGAATACGGCGAGCAAGCAGACGTTGTGTTGGAGTTGAAGTTGCTTGCCGACGCCGCCCTCATCGGGTTTCCCAACGCCGGCAAGAGCACTTTGATCGCGTCTGTGTCCGCCGCTCGCCCCAAGGTTGCCGACTACCCATTCACCACATTGGAGCCGACATTGGGAGTGGTCGCCGTCGACGATGTGGAGTTCGTCCTCGCCGATATCCCGGGCCTGGTTGAAGGTGCCGCGGCCGGCAAGGGGCTGGGCCACGAGTTCCTGCGTCATGCGGAACGTGCCCGGGTGCTGGTCGTGCTGTTGGATCCCACTGCTCTGCAGCCGGTCCCTCCCGCCCGCCAGCACGACGTGCTGATAGGCGAGTTGGCCGCCCACGGCGAGGACCTCGCATCCCGTCCCCGCATCGTGGCGCTGAACAAGACGGACGCTGTCACCGACGTCGTCGACATCGCCAAGTGGGCGGATGCGGCCGCCCTCCAGCTCCACCACGTGTCTGCGGCGACCGGCGCCGGCGTGGTGGAGTTGATGCGATCTGTAGCCGCAGCCGTCGACGTCTCGGCACGCTCCCTGCCTGAGAGGGCCGGATATGTGCTGCACCGCCCTGCAGCACACGGATTCACCGTGACCCGTAAGGGCCTGCAGTGGGTGGTGGAGGGTCTCGCCGCACAGCGTGCAGTGGCATTGTCCGACCTGACCCAGCCTGAGGCCGCTGCCTTGGCGGCACGCCGGCTGCAGCGGGCCGGGGTGGAGGAGGCGCTGCGTCGTGCGGGGGCTCAGCCCGGCGATGAGGTCTGCATCGGCGACCTCGTCTTCGAATTCCAGGAACACCAACCGACCGACTGACGTTCTCGGTCGCTCGCCGAGTCCACAACGAGCGGCGGCTGTGGATAAGCTGCTGTTGCAACCGGCTTGCAACAATGGGATGGTGTGTATGGGCGTCGCCTTGGGGGCGGCAAGCGAAAGCGGTCTGGGAGTTGGGCTGCTGGCGGCGGCTGTGCTGCTGGGCCTGCGACATGGCATCGACTGGGACCACATCGCAGCCATCACCGATATCGCTGCCTCGCAGGAGAACCCTCGGGACGGCCTCGTGTTGGGAACACGCTATGTCCTCGGCCACGCAGCAGTCGTCTTCGTTCTCGGGGTGGTTGCGATCATGACCGGTAAGAGCCTTCCTGACGGCATCGACGCTGCCATGGGCCGTGTGGTCGGTTGGACACTCGTTGCCCTCGGGCTGTACGTCACCTATTCGCTGATACGGGATCGGGGCCGTTTCCGGATGCGCAGCCGCTGGATGCTGATTCTGGCGGTGGTCCGCCGCGGATGGGGAGCTGTGCGCAGCCTGCTGCCGGCGGGCCGTTCGGTGCCGCGTGGTCACAGCCACGCCCATGCCGCCGCTCCCGGCATCCACCACGGAGCCGGATCCGGTGACGCTGCCGGTTCCGTGCCGGGGCAGCCGTTCACAGCCCCGTTGCATTCCCACGCCCATGACCACGACGAGGCCTTCCCGCAGTGGAGCGGTGCAACCTCGGTCGGTATAGGCATGCTGCACGGTGTGGGTGCCGAAACGCCGACCCAGGTGGTGGTTTTCCTTGCAGCTGCCAGCGCCGGAGGCACCACCGCAGGGCTGACGGTGCTGATCGCGTTCATCGCAGGTCTCGTGGTCTCCAACTCGGCGATCACGATCCTGAGCGCAGCCGGTTTCCTCGCCGCGGACCGGCACCGCGCGGTGTACGTATCTCTGGGCATCGCCACCGCGGCGGTGAGCCTTCTGCTCGGGGGGATGCTCGTGCTGGGCCGCGGCGCCGCCCTGCCGGCCCTCTTCGCCGGTTGAGACAACGGTGCGTGGCGGGGCACAGCCCTCGGATACACTCGTCTCGTGAACGGCGACACGACGACGGCGGAGCCAGTCCCAAGCGCCGGTCCCACTGCCGTCGGTGAGGGCCTGCGTCGGGTCGGCTACCTGGCAGATGACAGGATCGCTCAGGTCGTTCATCTGGCGGAGCGGCTCGACAAGCCGGTTCTGGTTGAAGGCCCCGCAGGTGTCGGCAAGACGGAGCTCGCCAAAGCTGTCGCCGCGATGACCGGCCGCCCGCTCGTACGGCTGCAGTGCTACGAAGGCCTCGATGAGGCCAAAGCTCTCTACGAGTGGAACTACCGCAAGCAGCTGCTGCGCCTACAGGCCGACCAGGCACGAACGTGGGAGGATGTCTCCGACGACATCTTCGGCGCCGAGTTTCTGCTGGAACGACCTCTGCTGCACGCCATCCGGTCGGAAACCGACGTGGTGCTGCTCATCGACGAGGTGGACCGTGTCGAGATCGAGACTGAGGCCCTCCTGCTCGAGGTACTTGCCGACTTCCAGGTGACGATTCCCGAGCTGGGAACACTGCACGCCGCTTCACGTCCGCTTGTGTTCCTCACGTCGAACAACACCCGCGACCTTTCGGAGGCGCTGAAGCGCCGCTGTCTGTTCCTGCACATCGGGTATCCGACGACAGAACGGGAGCGAGACATTCTGCTCACCAGGGTTCCCGACCTTCCGGAGGTGATGGCGGAGCAGATCGCCCGTGTGGTGCGGTCGATCCGCAGGCTGAGAATCCGCAAACCGC
>CAZIEQ010000002.1:0-32076 GCA_964538725.1 uncultured Acidimicrobiia bacterium
TACTCAGGGGAGTGCACGTGACCGCCACCAGGACGCGGTGCGAGCCGGGTGGAGGGCCGTAGCTCCCCCACGGGCGGGCGCACCCGGGTGAGGGTCTCGGCGTGGACGACCGCCACAACCGCGGCGCTGCTGGCACGGGCCGCCCGGGAGATCTCATGAGTTGGAACCGGCTCCCCCCAGGGTGCTTCGACGAGGATTACCTCGGCACCGGCACGGCGCGCCATCTCAGCGATGCGAGCTCCGAATGCACCGCATACGGCGACGACTACTCGGGTGCCCGGTTCTATGAGATTCATCAACGCCGCCTCCATGCCTGCCGAGCCGGTGCCGGAGATGGGGAACGTCATCGGGTTGGCGGTGCGAAAGATGACCCTCAAGTCCTCGCCCACCCGATCCATGAGAGTCAGGAATGCCGGGTCGAGGTGTCCTATCAGCGGCCGGTTCATCGCAGTCAGCACCGAGGGCTCCACCGGTGCGGGTCCCGGTCCCATGAGGTGACGGCGAGGTGTCGGGCGTTGCTGCACTGGTGTGCAAGCTACACCGCTATGGAGGCGCTCCAACCGCTGCGGCGCCTACGCTGCGACTCGTGGAGCTCCCTTCCGAACTCCGAGGTCTGTTCGGTGACCGTCTGCTGACGTCGCCGCTGGAGATGCGGGTGTTTGCCAAGGATGCCGGCATCACCGCAGGACACCCGGCTGCAGTGGCGCTACCCGAGACTACGGACGAGGTGGCTGAGGCAGTGCGAATCTGCCGCCGTCACCGGCTGCCGCTGGTTGCCCGCGGTGCCGGCACCGGGCTGGCAGGCGGTGCAGTCGCTATTCGACCTTCGCTCTGTCTGGTAATGACCCGGATGAACCGGATCGACACCGTCGATGCCGAATCACGCAGTGCCTGGCTCGGACCAGGTGTCATCAACCTCGACCTTTCCCGGGCAACCGCGATGTATCGGCTTCACTATGCGCCTGACCCCTCTTCGCAGCAGGCCTGCACCATCGGGGGCAACGTGGGCACCAACGCCGGCGGACCGCACTGCCTGTTGGAGGGCTCCACGGTGGCCCATGTGCTCGCTGTGGAATTCGTCGACTCCTGGGGTGAGGTGCATGTCCTCGGTGGCGAGGCACCCGACTCCCCCGGCCTCGACATGCGTGGCGTCGTGGTCGGTTCCGAAGGCACGCTTGGCGTCGTCACCCGCATCCTGGTCAGGTTGACACCTGACCCCCCGACGATCCGCACCCTGCTCCTCGCATTCGAGTCGGTCGAGGCGGCGGCGGCAACGGTGTCTGCCGTTATCGCTGGTGGCATCGTGCCCGCGGCCCTTGAGATGATGGACCGCGAAATGATCGAGGCCGTCAACCGGTTCCTCGGCGGCGGGTATCCGCCGCATGCGGAGGCGGTCCTCATCGCCGAGGTGGGAGGCGTGCTCGAAGCTGTGGAGCGGGAAGCTGCGATCATCACCGCTACCGGCGAAGAGCATGGTGCCAGCGGCGTCCGGGTGGCTGTTCCCGGGCCGGAACGCGATCTCATCTGGAAGGGACGCAAGTCGGCCTTCGGTGCCGTTGCCCAATCCGCCCCCGACTATTTCCTCCACGATGTCGTCGTGCCGCGCACCCGGCTGGTAGAAGTACTCACACAGGTGTACGGCATCGGGAAGCGGCACGGCCTCACCATGCTGAACGTCTTCCATGCCGGGGACGGCAATCTCCATCCGCTGATGGCTTTCAACGCTTCTGAGGCAGGCATGCTGGACAAGGTCCACACTGCCGCTGCCGAGATCGTCGACGTCGCCCTCGCCGCCGGTGGTGTTCTGACCGGGGAGCACGGCATCGGCTTGGAGAAGCGTGACCTGATGGGCCGGTTCTTCAACGAGGTGGATCTCGACGCCCAGGCGCGGCTACAGGAGGCTTTCGACCCCGACGGCATCATGAATCCCGACAAGGTGCTGCCGGCAGGAGCACGATGTGTGGAAATCGGTCGGAGGTCGCAGTGACCACCATCCGTGCAGTCTTGTCGGGCGCTCTGGGACCGGTGGTGTCGGAGCGAAACCTGGGGGCGGTGGATGTCACATTGGAACCTGCGACTGCCGATGAGACGGCCGCATGCCTGCAGCTGGCCTCCACCCGACGTTGGCCGGTCGAGGTGTGGGGCGCCGGCCGACATCGTGGATTCGGCTACCCGCTGTCTGCCAAGGTTGCCCTGGCCACCGGCCGGATGGACCGGGTACTCGATGTGATACCCGACGATCTCATAGCGGTGGTCGAGGCCGGTGTTCCGGTAGGAAGGCTCGCATCGGTGCTCGACGCGTACCGTCTCACCGCCGCTTTGCCCTTGGACGATCCGGAGGCCACCGTCGGTGGGGTGGTAGCAGCAGGATTGTCGGGCTGGACGCGCCTTCGTTACGGACCGACCAGGGATCGCGTCCTCGAGGTGACGGTGGCTACGGGGGATGGTCGGGTGATTCGTGGTGGTGGCCGTGTGGTGAAGAACGTCAGCGGCTACGACCTCCCTCGCCTGCTGACCGGTTCGTTGGGCTCACTCGGCGTCATATGCCAGGTGGCTCTCAAACTGTGGCCCAGGGGGGAGGAGACTGCCATGATCCGGGTGGGCGACGGCGCAGATGCATTCCGCAGGGTGTACCGGCCTTTGGCGGTGTTGGAGACACCCGCCGGAGCGGTCGTGTATTCGAGCGGAACCCGAGCCGAGTTGGAGGCATTGGCCGCCGGCCTCGGCGGTGTGCTGGAACGCGCCGTGTGGCCCCGGCCGCCCGACGGTCCGGTTCGTCTGCGGTTGAATATCACCCCGAGCGCAACGACGGCCGCCATCAGAGAGGTGGCGGTGGACTTCGACTACGTGGCCGCCCACGGTGTTGGCCAGCTCCGCCTCGGTGGTGATCCCCCTCCTCGATCCGCGTTGGCGCTGCGGTCGTGGGCCCGCAGCAGCGGCGGTTCTCTGGTCGTGGAAGCGGCTCCTTCCGACTGGGTTGAAGAGGTCGATCCGTGGGGCCCTTCACCCAGCTGGGTGGAACTGCAGCGACGGGTCAAGGCAGCCTTCGACCCCGCCGGTGTCGTCAACTCGGGGATCCTCCCCGGGAGGGTGTGATGCCCTGGGAGACGCCGCAAGCACCGACGCCGGCCGAGCTGGCGGCGTGCGTCGAATGTGGCCTCTGTCTGCCTCATTGCCCCACTTTTCGTCTCAGCGGCCTCGAGACCGCATCACCCCGGGGCCGAATCGTCGCCATGCGTGCAGTGGCCACCGACTTCCCTCTAGACGATGTGTTCGCCTCGATGATGGGCTTCTGCCTGCAATGCCGTGCCTGCGAGGCGGTATGTCCATCGCTGGCCCCGTTTGGTCGGATGATGGAAGGGGCGCGAGCCGAGGTAGCTGCCCAGCAGCCGTCGCGCCGCGTCCGGTTGCGACATCGGATCCTGGGTCGCCGGATCCGCAGCCGCCGCCAGGTCCGGCTGGTGACATTGGCCGCCTATCTGGGGCAGCGGATGGCTGCACCCCGCTGGCTTCCCGGCGCATTCGGCAACGGTCTGCGCGGATTGCGACGTCTGTCCCTGAAGCGCCGCACGGCGATCGGCGCCCCATTGGAGGCCATCGGCCCGTCTCGGGGAACCGCTGCTCTTGTTGCCGGTTGTGTGATGGATCCATGGTTCGGTGACGTCCACGCCGCGGCAGTGCTCGCGCTGCGACATGCCGGGTGGGATGTCGAAGTGCCTCCTTCTCAGACCTGCTGTGGAGCGCTTGCGGCCCACGACGGGGCGGTGGCCGACGCCGGGGAGATGGCTTCGGTGAACGTGGCTGCGTTCACCGAGGCCGACGTCGTCGTTGCGGATGCTGCCGGCTGCAGCGCCCATCTCAAGGACTATGCGAATTGGGCGGAAGGTGGCGCTGAGCTGGCAGCGAAAACGAGGGATGTCACCGAGTTGGTGGCCGAGGCCATCGAGAATGCCCGCCTGCCGCGACGCTCGGGCGACGAGCCGGTGGCGTTGCATGAGCCGTGTCACTTGCGTCACGCCCAGCGCATCGTGGACGCGCCCCACACCATTTTGGTGGCGGGGGGTTACCGGCCGGTGCCGCTGGACCCTGATGGACTGTGCTGCGGGGCCGCCGGCGTCTATTCGCTGCTGCAGCGGGAAGCATCGGCGAGTCTGGGCAGGCAGAAGGCTGATTTGGTAGCGGCAACCGGAGCGGCAACGGTGGCATCCGCCAACCCCGGATGCGAAATGCAGCTGCGCAGCCATTTGGGACCGGGCTTCGTTGTCCGCCATCCAGTCGAGCTCTATGTGGAGGGTGTCGGCCTGACCGGCTGACGGGGGCGTAACGACACGCCGCAGCAGTGGCGTAAAGAATGTGATCGATGGAGGACCGGACGGATGCCGAGCTGCTGGCCGTCTCGGGGGAGGACCCTGGGGCCTTCAGGACGCTCTTCGAGCGCTGGTCACATGAGCTGATGGCCTACTTCTACCGCAGAACGTTCGACGCCGAGGTGGCCGCCGATCTCCTAGCCGAGACGTTCGCCATCGCATATTTCAAGCGGCACCGTTTCAAGCCGCAGGGTCTTCCGGTGGGGGCCTGGCTCTACGGGATCGCCCGCAGAGAGCTGAGCCATTACTGGCGGCGCCGGCGCGCTGAAACCCGGGCGATTGCCAGGCTTGGTGTGCAGATCCCTGCGGTCGACGACGAGTCGTTGGCACGCATCGAAGAGCTGGCCGATGCGAGTGGACTTCGCCGCGAGCTCGAAGCCGCACTCAGCCGTCTCACAGAGGCCGAGCGTGCCGCGGTTCAACTACGAGTGGTCGAGGACCGCCCCTACCGGGAGGTGGCCGGTGAGCTCGGCTGTTCGGAGGGGGCTGCCAGGGTGCGTGTTCACCGTGCACTGCGCCGCATGTCCGCGTGGTTGGGAACGTTGTGAGCCGCATTCCATTCTTGGAACGGCTCGGGGATGCCTTCGAAGAAACCCTGTGTGAGCTGCCTGCCTCCAAGACGGCGCGGCGGCGGCGTTCTGGCCTCGCTTGGGGTGCGGCGACATTCGCCATCGTCCTGGTGACAGGTGGGCTGTGGTGGCAGTTCGTCTTGCGCAGTGCAGTGGACCCGGTGATCGCCACAACGACCGTGACAGCAGCCGGACCCGAGCTCGAAGGATTCGTGCCCGGGGAGTGGGCCCGCCTTCCCGATCGGGAGCCGTTGCAGGGAGATGGGCGCACCGTCCTTTCTGGAGTGGCTGTACGCGATGACGGCTTCATCGCAGTGGGGTCACGCATCACAGCCGATGCCATGACGGGAATCATCGTTACCTCACCCGACGGTGTGCACTGGACCGAGCGAGCCGCCTTTCAGGGAGCGTCGCTGCACGATGTCTCCGCCGCCGATCAGGGAATCGTCGCTGTCGGCATGAAAGACCTGGCGCCGTTCGCGGTCTTCTCCGCGGGCGGGGATGGATGGACCTCGAATGCGCTGCCTGTGGCCGACGGCGAAGACACAGCCCAGATGAACGGTGTGTCGACCTATCCCGGCGGTTTCGTGGCGGTGGGAAGTGCCTTGGGGGAATCCGGCAAGTCACGGGCGGCGGTGTGGAGGTCACCCGACGGGCGGAATTGGAACCGGGTCACCGTTGCATCATTTCGCTGGGCGGCTTCCTCCGACATGACCGACGTTGTGTCCGCCCATGACTTGATCGTGGCGGTGGGTGTTCATGGCGCTGAGGCCGGCTCCAGCAGCGCCGTTGCCTGGGTGTCGACCGACGGAGCGGAATGGCTCCGCTTCGGGATGCCCGCCACCTACCCGGGGGCCCACTTCGTCGGTGCCTCAGCCGTGACTGCATCAGCCGACGGCTTTGTCGCCGCCGGTTTCGAGAACGATCCGTTGTCGACCGCCGCCAGCGGGGCAGTGTGGAGATCCGGTGCTGGGCGGATGTGGGATCGAGTTCCCGACTCCGCAGGCGAGCTCCAAGGTGATCCTGCGGCCGCAACGGAGATCAGTGGCCTGATCGGTGTCGACGGCGGCTACGTGGCAGTGGGTCACACGCTGGAGCGGCCCACGTTGCGCCACCTGCTGTGGACGGCGACCGAGGACTTCGAGTGGACTCGGTTCGACCTGACAGATCCCCAGGTCACGTGGCCCATGTCGTCTGCCTTTGCGGTCGCCGCCGGGCCCGAGCGGGTAGTCGCGGTCGGTTCGCAGGGCGACGTGAACGGAACAGCCGGCACCGCTGCGGTATGGGTCAGTCCGGTGCCTGCGGATCTGGACGCCAGCATTCCGATTCCGGAACCGGCGCCGCGAGTCGATCCGGAGGCCGAGATGATCATCAACCTCGACCCCGCCGTAGTGGTGTCCGCCACCCGGGTCAGCGCCACGGGAAGAGTGGGCGACTACATGGAGGGCCCGGCGCGCGTGTGGTTGCTCGACCCGGCCGGTGAACCGGTCCAAGCGTGCGAAACGCCGTTGCGCGGGAGACGGTTCATCTGCTTCTTCACGCCCGGTGAGATCGGCCTTGCGATCGGCGCGTATCGGGTGGCGGTGGGTGAGGTGGGAGACGTCGTTCCCGGCGTTGCCCTCGAGGTGGTACCGGACGGATCGTTGTTGGTGACTATCGATGCGGTGTATCAAGGGACGATGTGGCCTCTACTGCAGTGGCTGACGGTACGAAGCCACGTACCCGAGCCGGTGAACCTGTCGGGATGGGCACTCGTGGACGTTGTGACGGGCCACCAGTTCGTCTTTCCCGGCGGGACGGAGCTGCATCAGGGCCGCAGCGTCCAGCTCGACTTCTCCGGTCCCGGGGGAGGGACCTGCCCACCATCGACGTCGCTCTACTTCCACTGGTGCTCCGTTGTGTCCGACTACGGCAGGATCGGCTATTCCGACGAAGGGGCCTTCTGGGGTGGCGGTGCCGTCGAGCTGCGGGATGCCGGCGAGAACGTGATCGCCGTTTGGATCCGCCCGTAGCAGGGTTGCGACCCTGCGGGTTGCTACCTTGGTTCCGTGCCCACCTCGACCTCAGCCTTCGGGTCCGGCCGCCGGGAGAGCCACGACTCGTCGGTCTTCTATGACCGCAGACTCTATGAGTCCGCAGCCGCCGAAGTGACCGGCACTCCCATCGATCCGCCAGCGCAGGTCATCGACTCCCTGTTGTGCAAATCCTCCGAATCGATGACGGAGCTGCCTGCCGACTGCGTCGCCCTCATGGTCACGTCGCCTCCATACAACGTTGGCAAGGACTACGACGAGGACCTGACCCTCTCGCAGTATCTGGAGTTGCTGAAGAAGGTGTTCGAAGAGACGTTTCGGGTCCTCGAACCCGGCGGCAGGGCGGCGGTCAATGTGGCGAACCTGGGCCGCAAGCCGTATCTGGCGCTAAACCACCGCGTCGGCTCCCTGCTGGTGGACGCCGGGTTCTTGTTGCGTGGCGAGATCATCTGGCACAAGGCAAAGTCGGCTGGGGGGAGCACCGCGTGGGGATCCTGGCAGTCGGCGAAGAATCCGACGCTGCGCGACGTCCATGAATACGTCGTCGTGGCCTCCAAGGGGTCGTTCCGCCGTCAGCGGCGCGGTGAAGACACCATTACCAAGCGGGGTTTTCTCGAAGCCACCACCTCGGTGTGGTCGATTGCACCCGAGTCGGCGCGCCGGGTCGGCCATCCGGCACCGTTCCCGGTGGAGCTGCCGCAGCGTCTCATCGAGCTATACACCTTTGCCGGAGACCTCATCCTCGACCCGTTCATCGGTGCCGGCGCCACTGCCGTTGCCGCCCGGCTCACCGGAAGGCATTTCGTCGGGTACGACACCGACCGGGCTTATCTGGATCTGGCCGTTGAGCGTCTGGCTGCCCTGGCCGAGCGGCCCGTGTAAGAACCAGAAGTGGACGCCGCTGCTTGCAGCCATTCCCAGGCGCCGGCCTGTGGCGGCCGATTCACGAACCCTGCCGGTGGCGCCTCACCTCGTCCGCCAGATCCGGGAAATCCGGGTCGATGGTGTAGTCGTAGCCGTCCCAGAAGCCGTCTCTCGCCGGCAAGAAGCGGCGCGGAGCCGCCATACCTCGGCCCAGGGCGGCCGCTCGCAGGCTGCGTCCCACTGCGACGGCCACCGCTGCCGCGTCCTCTCGCGATGGCGGGTCGACGGCGGGCAGGACCGCCATGGTGACCGTGCAGCCGTACCGTAGAGTGGGGCTGTAAGGCCATTCCCACACCCGATGGCTTCCGGTGACTGCCACCGGCAAGATGGGGAGGTTCAGCCGTGAGGCGACACGGAAGGCCCCTTCTTTCAACGCCACCTCCAGTCCCAGGATCGACCCTTGGGCGAACACTGTCGGCGACAGGCCTGCCTTCACCGCGGCGGTGGCCCCCCGCAACAGTCTGCGGTAACCCACCGCAGGCGTGGCAGTGGGAATGTTCGCCGCCTGATGGGCGATGAGATGCCTCCCCAGCCAGGGCCAGTCGTCGAACAGTTCGTCACGGGCGGAGAACCACAGGTGGAGAGGAAGTCGCGTCAGCGCCAGAGCATCAGCGAATCCTTCGTGAAGTGACACCACCATGTAGGGGCCTGCCCCGGGGACGCTGCCGCCGACACTGAGGCGAACCTTGAGATGGCGCATGACCCTGTTTGCCAGCCGCCGCTCAGCTTCCCTGCCCTTCCGAGGGTCGATTCGCAGCCGGCGTTGCACCCGCCGTGCCACCGGGCCCAGCAGCCAGCCGGCGGTAATAGTCGTGTGCGGCCATCGATACCAGGGCACTGCAATACGACCGCCGGGCAGAAGTGGCATCGTCCCAGCGTACGGCGTCGCGCTACCTTGCCTGCATGACTCCACTGGAACGGCTACTGCTGCGGGCCGGAGCGGCAACGGTGGCCGGCGCTGCTGCAGCGCTGCCACTGCTCGTCATGCCCCAACCATCCGCCGATCCCCTTGCCGCTTCGACCCTTCACCTCGCCATGGTGGTGTCGTACGGGTTGCTGCTGGCGATCCTGTGGGCACCGGGTAACGGTCTCGTCGGTTGCAAGGCCGGGCTGGCCACCGCGATGGCATCCGGTGCGGTGGTGGTCGCCGTCAACACCTGGGTGGTCGCCCTGGTGACCCTGGCAACCGGCGCCGCGTTGCGTTTCGACTCTTCGCTGCAGTTTCTTCAGCTGCTGTCCGCCCTCGATATAGCCTGGGCGGGAGCAGCCATCGTCGTCGGCGGGGTGCGGTGGCATGGACGCCTCGTCGGCACGCTTCTCGGCATCGGCCTCGGAGTCGTGTGCGTGTGGGCGATCTGGCACTACCTCGACGTTGTCGGGTTTACACCCAGCGGCGGGTGGGTGGTCGACGCCGGCGCGTTGTGGACCTACGTGCTGCCGTATGACATGGGTGCCGCCGCCGCCGCCGTCGCCGTGCTGGTGGTGGGGACCTGGAGCAGTCAGCGCACCGTGCAGCCGAGCCCGAAGTCGTAGGGCTGGTAGCGGACCTGCGGCCTGTGGCTGTGGATCCAATCTGCATCTTCGGGCGGTAGCCAGCGGGCTACCGCGGCTACGACCCGGTGGCTCCGGGAGGGCAGCAGAGTCGGCATGCGGTGGGGATGGGTGAAATCGCGCCCGAACCATTTGAAGATACGCGACAGTGACACCGTACCGGCGTTCCGGTCGAGTGTCGCCGCGCCGCCAGCGAGAAAAACCCGCATCTGGTCATCGAGCTGATGGTGAACCTTGGCACCCTCGTAGGGCTCGTAGCGGAGGGTGGGACAAGAGAGGGCGCCGCACACCAGGGCAGCGTGGATGCGGGGATCGTCGAAGCGTCTGATCTTGCCGTGCTCGATGTCTTCGATGCTGAGGCGTTCCCCGGCGATGCGAATGTTGGACACGCGGAGTGCCCCCGGCTGCCGAAACACCGACGAAGCTCCGTCGCGGGCAGCGGTGGTAGCCACCGCCAGCGCCTCGGCGTTGTACAGGTTCAACCAGAAGGCAAGGGCATCGCCGGCCGACAGCCGGTCCGGATCGACGTCGTGGAGCTTGTCTCGGTACGCATCGAGCATCGGTGCTGCTCCCTCGAGCCCCGTCATGCCGGATTCACCCAGTGTGTCGAGGACCCGACGGAACCCTTCATGGTCGACGGTTCCGTTTCCGAGGGGCCGGGGTCGGCGGACGCGCCGCGCTTTCAGGATCGCCCAGCCCGCCCGTAGCGGGTTGGGGCCGTCAGCAGACATCTGCGAATCGTTTCATGCCGTGGCCAACAACGGCGAAACGTCGAATAATCCCCTCAGGCGGGAGGCCGCCCCTGATTGGGATCCTGTGGCCGGATGGAGCGCAGGAACGTGTACCCGATGATGCCGGCCAAGCTCGACCCGAGGAAGATTCCCGTCTTGGCCTGATCAGTGATTATCGGGTGCGCAAAGGCCAGGCTGGTCACAAACAGTGAGACGGTGAATCCGATGCCGGCCAGAGCCGCCAGGCCGATGATGTGCACCCAGCCGGTGGCGCGGGGTAGCTTGCCGAACCCGAGGCGCACCGCCAGCCAGGTGAAGAAGCTGACACCCACCAGCTTGCCGACCACCAGGCCGACACCCACACCCAGCGCGACGCTGCTTGTCGCGGTATCGACGAAGTCGATTCCGGCAAATCGGACTCCCGCGTTGGCCAAGGCGAATATGGGGACAATGACGAACGAGCTCCACGGCTGCAGCGCCCTTTCCAGCCGGTTCAGCGGGGATACCGATTCGGTGGCAACCGCCGACAGGGTGAGGGCGGCGGCATCCTGACGTTCTTGCAGACGCGGTCCAGAATGGGGCGCCTGCACCAGGATCTGGTCTGCGATCCGGTGGTACTCCTCGTCCCGGTACAGCGGGCGGGCAGGTGTCAGCAGGCCGATGGCTACACCCGCCAAAGTGGCGTGCACCCCCGACTCGAGCAGGGCGAGCCAGGCAAAGATGCCGAGGATCGTATAAAACGTGACGGCGCGGATGCCGACTCGTTTCGCCATTGCCATCGCGGCTATGGCGAGCAGCGACGCCGCCAGCCAGCTGAACTCCAACTCGTCTGTATAGAAGACGGCGATCACAGCGATTGCACCGATGTCGTCGACGATGGCCAAAGCGAGCAGGAAGAGCTTGGCGCCTACCGGGACCCGGGTCCCGAGGAGGGCCACGACGCCCACCGAGAATGCGATGTCGGTGGCCATCGGTATTCCCCAGCCGCGGGACGCTTCCCCCCCGCCGGCGAGGGTTACGTAGATCAAGGCGGGAATGATCATGCCGCCGAAGGCGGCGAAAGCGGGAAGAGCAGCCCGGCGGGGATCTCGTAGATCTCCAACAACCAGCTCGCGCTTGATCTCCAAGCCGACGACGAAGAAGAAGATGGCCATCAACCCGTCGTTGACGACCTCCTGCAAAGTCTCTTCGATGTGAAACGATCCGATCTCCACCAAGACGTGATGACCCCAGAATCGTTCGTAGGTGTCGCCGAAGGGTGCGTTGGCCCATATGAGAGCTGCCGCGGCTGCCGCCAGCAGCACTACACCGCCGGATGCCTCCACCTGGATGAAGCGGAGCAGCGGCCGAACGAACCGGCGGGGAACGGCCCGTTCGGACCTCATCCACGTGTCGTGAAGGCGCTCGGGCATCGACGTGGCAGGCTAGTGGCGGGTGCGGGTCAGCCCGCCTTGGTGCCGGTACCATCCGCCTGCCAGTCGACTCTCCGGGAGAGCCTTGCTCATCGCCATAGTCATGCTCGCCGGAGGGGTGGTGGCTCTCACCGCGGGCGCCGGCCGCTTCGTGGAGGGGGCGGTGCGCCTCTCACGCAGTCTGGGAGTTTCCACCATCCTCATCGGCGCCCTTGTGGTCGGGCTGGGAACCTCACTGCCCGAGTTGGTCGTGTCGGGTCTTGCCGCCGGTCGGGGCGAGCTCGATCTCGCTGTGGGAAACGTCGTCGGCTCCAACGTCGCCAATGTGACGTTCGTGCTGGGCGCGGCCGCACTCGTCGCCCCCTTCGCGACGCATCGTCTCATCATCCGCCGCGAAGGCGGCCTGATGCTGGCTGTCGTCTCCTTGCTGACGTTGTTGTTGTGGGATGAGCGCCTACTGAGAGGGGAAGCGACGCTGTTGCTGATCGCGATGGTGGTGGCGACCTGGGCGTTGACGCGCTGGTCGCGGGGAGATGGGTTCCCTGGAGTGGAACGCAGTGGCGGGCTGGCCCGCGGTGCCGTCCATAGCATCGTCGGTATGGCAGCGACGCTGGGAGGCGCCGAGTTGCTGGTGCGGGGCGCAACCCGTCTCGCCGAGGAGTTGGATATCACCACGGCCTTCGTCGGCCTGGTCATCGTCGCGATCGGGACCAGCCTGCCGGAAGCGGCGACGGCGATTACCGCAGCACGTCGTGGTGAGGCGGACCTCGTGGTCGGCAATGTTCTCGGTTCCAACATCTTCAACTCGCTCGTCGTTGCAGGCACCGCAGGGGTGATTGGCCCAGGGCGCATCGAAGGCGCTTTCCATGCCGGAGCCGTGTTCATGATCGCCGCGGCTGCCGTCGCTGGGTTGTTCCAATTCACCGGGTGGCGGCTGACGCGGCTCGAGGGCGTGGCGCTGTTCGCCTCCTTCGGACTGTTCTCGGTGCTCGTCGTGTAGATGGCGGGTCTTAGCGATCCCGGATGCGGCGCTGGGTGGCGAGCCTGCGACGCAACCCCCCTCCCCTGCGCTGATATCGGGTGAGCCCGCGGCCGTCATCCTTCTCCTGGTCGGGTGGCGGCGGTGCCAGCAGCGGGCCGGGATCTCCCGGCTCTCCGCCCTCGCTCCAATCGGCGGCCTCGATGCCTGCTGTTGGAGCACGCTCCGCTGGCAGGGCACCCGACCCGTCCGGCTCGGACCGTTCCCCCTCCGGGGTGGTGACGGCACCAGCTTCTTCGGCGGCCAGGTCTATCAGTGTGTCGACCACTTCGGTTTCGGTCAATGTGCTGCTGGCCAGGGCGCGCAGTTGGCGCTCGATGTCGGCCACCGCGGTCCGCAGCCGGGGCAGCTTTGCAGTCAATTCCGAGTGTTCATCATTGGCGGCGGTGATCATCGCCTCCGCCCGGCGCCGGGCTTCCTCGACGGCCGCGGTTGCGGTTGCTGTGGCCTCATCGGAGATGCGGGCAGCCTCCACTTCGGCGCCCCGTACCAGGCGTTCAGCTCTCACGGTTGCTTCTTGCAGCATTTTGCCCGCCTCATCGGCGG
Organism: uncultured Acidimicrobiia bacterium; assembly: GCA_964538725.1. Taxonomy (GTDB): domain Bacteria; phylum Actinomycetota; class Acidimicrobiia; order Spongiisociales; family JAOTWH01; genus CAZIEQ01. The sequence goes on from CAZIEQ010000002.1 coordinate 13,173, forward strand.
CGCCGGTGAGGACACCTTCGGCCTGCTCCCGCGCCTCGGCGACCGTCTCCCGCGCGCTGTCGTCTGCTGAGGCTTGCCGCTCTCGGGCGTTGTCAGCGGCCTCAGCCTCCAGCCTCTCCGCGTCGGTCTGTGCTTGGGCGAGACGTTCCCAGGCCTCGGCCCGGGCCCGTTCTATTGATTCCTCTGCCTTGCGTTGTGCATCGGTAGTGATGACGTCTGCGTTGCGCCTGGCCTCGGTCACCATCGCATCTGCCTGCACCTCGGCTTTCGCCTGGATGTCGACGGCCTGGGTTTCGGCGGCGGCGCGGGTTGCCTCGGCCTCTTCAGACGCAGTCGTCACCGCCGCTTCAGCCTCGTGGCGATGGCGTTCAGCGTCCTGACGAACCTTGGTGGCGTCTGCCTGTGCCTCGGCGAGCATCTCGTCGTGGGTTCGTTGTGCTGCCAGAAATGTGCGGCGCACCGCCTCCTGGGACGCTTCCGCCTCGGTCAGGCGAGCCTCGTATGCGGCGATCTGCTCTTCGTATTCGCGCAGGGTTTCCACGACGCGTGCCAGCACGGCTTCCACCTGGGCCTTCTCGTAGCCGCGCCGTTCGAGGCGGAACTCGTGGCCTTCCACCGTCGAGGCGTGTACCTTCATGGTTACTCCTCCTCGGTCCGCCCGCTCCCAGCCCCCGGATCGTTCGGATTGGCGAGGGTGGCCCCTCGCGCGACGACAATACAGAGCGTGGTCATGAAGCGGCAAGTGGAAACACACGGGGTAGCCGCCGGGACGGCGGTGATTCCCGCTGAAACCACCGTTGTCAAAGACTCTGCGACCGCTCCGTGGAAAGTGGTGGTGTGGAACGATCCGGTAAACCTGATGAGCTATGTGGTTCTGGTGTTGCGCAAGCTGTTCGGTTACCCGGCTGTCAAGGCCACCCGGCTGATGCTGCAGATCCACTACGAGGGCAAAGCGGTCGTAGCTCATGGACCGCTGGAGCGGGCGGAAGCCGACTGCTACCGGCTTCACCACCACGGCTTGTGGGCGACCCTCGAGCAATGACTGACATTACGTGGGATGGTTCGAAGATCATCGTCGCCCTCGATGACTCATGGCGTCGCCTCCTCGAGAACGTATTGAACCTGCTGCCGGTGCTGGAAGCAGACGAAGCCGTGGCGGCGAGGCTCAACCCGGCGGCGTATCAGAGCGATGAGCACCGGGAGAACGCCTATCGACAGGCCGTTGACGAAGAGCTGGTGGCGGTCCGCGATCAGGATCGGGCGGCGGTGGCGGCGTCGATCTGGTCGACGAGCGTCGACACGTCCGTCGCCGAATGCTGGATGAGGGTCATCGGCGACGTGCGTCTGGCGCTGGCAACGAGACACGACGTCGATGAGATTTCCCTGAGCCGAGCGGATGACACACCGACCCGTCTCATTCACATGCTGGGTCACATCCAGGATCAACTGGTGATGGCTCTGGACCGAGCCGCTTTCGGACCCCGATCGTGACGGCTCCTGCGGTCTACCCGCGTGCATGTTGCGGCGGGGATCTGCATACTGGGGTGCCGCCAAACAAGGGGTGAGGCCATGACTGACCGGCACGACATCGATGCCGACTCCGAACCGAAGGATCCCCGCTCGGCACTCAACTCCGTGTTGCTGCTCTCGATCATCGTCGCCATGGGCTACGGGCTGCCCATGGCGCTGCTGCCGGACCTGCTGTGGGACACCATCGGGGGCGTCGATGAGGCCGCTGCGGACTTGCTGGCCAGTCAGCGATGGGCAGGGGCCGTTCTGCTGTCGGTTGCTTTTGGGACGTTGCTGGTTCTTCGCAAACCTCGCGGACAGAGAACCTTTGTCACCTTCCTCGCAGTTGAGCACGCGGCGGCGGCGGCCGCTCTGCTGTACACGGCCACCAGCGACGAGTTTCCCGGCCATGACTGGTTCGTATGGGGCGCCGTTGCCGTGGTCACTGTGACGTCGGCTCTGTTGTGGTGGGTGCGGGTGTTGGCGCGGAAAGTGATCGCTTAGACACCGGCGATCTGGGAAGGATCCGCGTATTCGAATCCCAGTGAATTGGCCACCGCGGAGTTCGTAATGGAGCCGGAGGCGATGTTGATGCCGGCTCGCAGCTCCGGATGTCGGGAAACCGCAGCCGGCAACCCTTCGGCCAGTGCCACCAGGTAGGGGAGAGTGGCGTTGGTGAGCGCGTAGGTGGCGGTGTGCGGCACCGCGCCGGGGATGTTGCCCACCGCGTAGTGGATGACTCCATGTTCGACGTATACGGGATCGGTGTGGCTCGTTTCGCGCGATGTGGCCACGCACCCACCCTGGTCGATGGAGATATCGACGATGACGCTGCCCGCGGCCATCGCCTCGACGAGATCCTCGGACACGATGACCGGTGCTCTCGCACCTGGCACGAGAACGGCTCCAATGACCAAGTCGGAGGATGTGACGTGCTGCTCCACCTCGTGGACGGAGGAACGTACAGTGACTACCCGTCCCCAGTGCAGCTCATCGACGTGGCGCAGCCGGGAGGCATTCAAGTCGAGCAAAGCGACCTGGGCTCCCATGCCGGCCGCCACCCAGGCGGCGTTCGTTCCGGCCATGCCCGCACCGAGAACCGTGACTCGTGCCGGGGGGACTCCGGTGACGCCGCCGATGAGGACTCCTTTGCCGCCGCGTGGCTTCTCCAGATAGTGAGCGCCCGCCTGGGCTGCCATGCGCCCGGCGATTTCGCTCATCGGTGCCAGCAGGGGTAAGTCGCCGCCGGCGAGTTCCACGGTTTCGTATGCAACCGCGGTTGACCCGGATGCCATGAGGCCGCGAGCCACCTCGGGGTATGCGGCCAAATGGAGGTAGGTGAACAACGTCTGTCCCGGGCGCAGCAGCTCGATCTCGGATGGCTGCGGTTCCTTGACCTTGACCACCAGCTCGGCGTCAGAGAAGACCTCTGCAGCGCCGGCTACGATCTCAGCGCCGACCTCGACGTAGTCCTCGTCGGGTAGTGACGACCCCACACCGGCACCCTCTTGGAGCAGGACCCTGTGTCCGTGGCTGGTGAGTTCTCGGGTTCCGGCTGGTGTGATGGCCACCCGGTGCTCCTCCGGTTTGACTTCGGTGGGAACTCCGACGATCACCGGTCTTCTCCGTTCATGTGGTGCAAGCTAGCCGTCTCTACGATGCGCGGTGCTGGCTACTCTGCCGGTGGAGGTGTCCCACATGGACGAGGTTGCCACATTGATACTGGCTGCGGGAGGCAGCGTCCGGTTGGGCCGACCCAAACAGCTGATCGACTGGGGAGGCCGGCCGCTGCTGCAGCATGTTGTTTCCCGGGGTGCCGTGTGGCCGGCATCGACCATCACGGTCGTCATTGGGGCGCACGCAGAGGAAATCCTCGACCGAGTCGACTTCGGTGAAGCCAGCATCGTCATCAACGACGACTGGTCCGAAGGCATGGCGACGTCATTACGTGTCGGCCTGGACGCGGTGAGCAGGGACAACAGTATTGAACATGTGATCGTCGGCCTCGGCGACCAGCCGGGAGTCGACGGCGAGGTCGTAGACAGGCTGGTGGCCTCCCGCCACGCCGCCAGGGCCGTGGTGCCCAAGTACCGCTACACATGGGGCAATCCCGTTGTCATCGATCGTTGGCTGTGGCCCCGGGTGATGGCGATCAGCGGCGACGCCGGAGCCAGGACCCTCCTCTTGACCCATCCCGAGTGGGTGCATGAGGTGTGGGTGGACGGCCTGCCGCCTGCGGACGTGGACACCGAGGACGACATTGTCGAGCTGAGGCCGAGGGCATGAAACTCGTCGAGGAGTTCACCGTCACCGAGTCTCCCGACGTCGTGTGGCGGTTTTTCGAAGATGTGCCTGCGGTTGCGTCCTGCCTGCCGGGTGCCGAGTTGACCGAGATCACCGCCGATGGTGACTACGTCGGTCGGGTTGCCGCCAAGCTGGGGCCGATGACCGCCTCCTTCCAGGGGCGGGCCACGATCACCAGGGACGACGAGCAGCTAACCGGGCGCATCGAAGGCCGAGGTGCCGATCGCAACAGCGGCAGCCGGGCATCCATGACGCTTGTTTACACGATACGGCCTGTCGGTGAGGAAACCGGTGTCACGGTGGACGCTGACCTGCGTCTGTCGGGAGCCATCGCCCAGTTCGGTCGCACCGGACTGGTCAGGGAGATGTCATCACGTCTCACCGCAGAGTTTGTGCGATGCCTCGAATCCCGCCTGGCGGCAGCCACCCCTGAAGAAGCGGCCGTGATCCGTGCCGCTGAGGTGCGGGGGCTGTCGCTTCTGTTCGGCTCCCTGGCCTCCTCGCTGCGACGTTTCATCCGCAGGGTGTTTCGTCGTTCTTGAGCCGTGCTGCTCACACCGGCGTCACGGGTATGCTCAGCACGAGTCGGGAAATGTGGGCGGCGCGGGAGGACAGGGCTCAATGGCTTCGATCGACACCATCGAGGGGCTTGGCGTCACCGAGGCGCGCAAACTACGCAAAGCGGGCATTCGCACCACCGAGAAGCTGCTCAAGGTCTGTGCCGAGCGTAAGGGCAGGCGCGCCCTGGCCCGGCGGTTGGCGATCGCAGAGAAGGAGATCCTGGGATGGGTCAACCGGGCCGATCTCATGCGAGTCAAAGGCGTGGGTCGGGAGTATGCCGATCTCCTGGAGCACATCGGCGTCGACACGGTGCGGGAGCTGGGGCGACGCAACGCGGGAAACCTCCACGAGGCCATAGTCAATGTGAACGGGACCAAACGTTGGGTGCGCCGGCTCCCGACACGAGGCATGGTCGATGCCTGGGTGGCACAGGCCGCCACCATGGACCCCCGGGTCAAGCACTGAGCAGCGGCCTCTGAGGGCCGCTGCTCGTCAAGAATGCTGTGTGACTGGGTGATACCGGCCGGCGTGGCCTCTCGGATCGTCAGTCGGACTCTTTGGCCTTCTTCGCCGCGGTCGCCTTAGCCGCTTTCGATGGCGGGGTCTTGACAGGCGTCTTCCCGGCGGGTGCCGGTGCGGTGTCCTCAGCCGTGTCGTCGCTGCGGTCACCGGGGCGGAAGGTTGCCTTCCAATTTCCGAGGACAGATTCCAGCTGGTCCTTGAGCCTGGTCACCTGGTCGCTGAGTTGATCGAAATCGACTCGGCTTTGCAACTCCTCGATGACCTTCTGCTGACGAAGTTTGGCTGCAGTCCGTTCTCCTTCTTCCGCCATCAGGTCGAACTCCCGACGTGCCGTGTCGGTGAGGCCTGTCTGCCAGCGCTTCGACTGCTCCCACATCTTGTCTTTCAACTCGCCGAGGCGGCGGCCGGCCACCACCGGCGCTCCGACGGCGGCATGGATCGCCTTGTTCATGATTCCTCCTCATTGGTGAAGCTCCGGTAGATCTCGACCAGGGCCTGTTTCTGTCGTTGATTGAGTTGACCGTCTGCATGAATGGCAGCCTCGACGCCGGAGGCCTCTCCGTGGTCGAGCAAACCGGCCTGTTCGTAGAGTGTCTCGGCGCTCAGCGAGAGGGCCCGCGCCAGCGACTTGAGTATCTCGGCCGACGGTTTGCGGAGACCGCGTTCCACCTGGCTCAGGTAGGGGTTGGATATCCCCGCCCTGTCGGCGAGCTTGCGCAGCGATAGCGCGCTCGCCTCCCGCTGCTGGCGGATGAAGGCTCCGATGTCGGTGAGTCCGTTCATTGCTAGCAGAATATAGCAATGTGCTAGCATATGCAAGCAGAATCTGCAACCGAATAGCCCGTTTCGTGTATCTAGAGTCTTGCCCCCGAGTAGGAACTGGAGGAGTGACCATTCGAGGTGACGAGGCGCTCGTCATTGTGATGCACAAGGATGCCGAGGACGACGACATTGCCGGCGTCGTGGATCGCCTCGCCTCGGTGGGGGCGCAGGCTCACGTCTCACGGGGAACGTCACGGACGGTGATCGGCGCTGTCGGAGACGGGCAGCTGGTACTGCAGGTGCCGTGGGAAGTCCTCCCCGGCGTCGAGCGGGCAGTCCCAGTGCTCACGCCGTTCCGATTCGTGAGCCGTGACTTTCAGGTGGCGGATTCGGTGATCGAAGTCGGCGGAGTGGCAGTTGGTGGTGGGGCATTCGGCGTCATTGCAGGCCCCTGCGCCGTTGAAAGCCGAGACCAGTTGTTCGCCGCCGCGGCCGCGGTGAAGAAGGCCGGGGCGACGATCCTGCGGGGCGATGCCTACAAGCCGCGCACTTCCCCGTATTCCTTCCAGGGGTTGGGTGAGGAAGGCCTCGAGTTGCTGGCGGCGGCGCGTGTCGAGTTCGAGATGCCGTTCGTCGCCGAGGTCGTCGATCCACGCGACGTGGATCTCGTCGTCTCCCACGCCGACATGGTGCGCGTAGGTTCCCGTAACATGGCCAACTTCACCTTGCTCGCCGAACTGGGCCGCCAACCGAAACCGGTCATGCTGAAGCGGGGTCTCACGGCCACCATCGAAGAGTGGCTCGACGCCGCCGAGTACATCTACAAGGAAGGCAACCACGACGTCCTCCTCTGCGAACGCGGCATTCGAACCTTCGAAACCGCCACCCGCAACACGCTCGATATTTCGGCGGTACCCGTGGTGAAAACGCTGTCACATCTTCCCGTCGCCGTCGATCCGAGCCATGCAGCCGGCAGGCGCGATCTGGTGCCTGCGCTGGCGAAGGCAGGCCTTGCGGCCGGCGCCGACGGGATCATGCTCGATGTGCATGCGGCGCCAGAGACTGCTCTGGTCGATGGTCCGCAGGCAGTTCTTCCAGGCGAATTCGCCGACTTGATGGACGAGCTGAGACGTGTGGCCGCCGCCCTGGGGGTCGACCTCTGAAGGCCTTTCGCAGCTCGGCCTGCCGTTCAGCCGGTTGCGGCAAGTGCCATCAGGATGGCCGTGCCGGCGGCGATTCCGGCCTCGATGGCGGCTTCATCGATACGGAAGTGAGCGGAATGCAGATCGACGGCCGGGCCCCTCGGCGCTGCTCCTAGCCTGATCAGCGCCCCCGGGATGCGCTGGAGATACCACGCGAAATCCTCTGCACCCATTGAACGATGCGTCTCTTGGATGGCGCCGGGCCCCAGCAACGATTGCAGTGCCGTAGCCGACGATCGGATGATCGGGCCGTCGTTGATGACGGGCGGTGCGCCTTGGGTGTACTCCAGCTCGACACCCGCACCGCGGGATTGTGCGAGGGCGCGCACCTTTCCATCGACGATGGGAGGCATCCGACGCCAGGTGTCCATGTCGACCGTGCGTACGGTGCCTGCCATCGACAGGTCGGCCGGCATGACGTTTTCCGCACTGCCGGCGTGGATTGTGCCGAAGACCGCCACCAGGTTGTGGGGCGCGGCGGCAGTGCGCAGCGCCGGCGGCAGCTCGTTGACGATGACGGCGGCCGTCTGGATCAGATCGACGGCACGTTCGGGACGCGAGGTGTGCCCGCCGGGTCCGCTGAGCCGAATACGGATGCGGTCCGAGGCAGATGTGATAGGCCCTTCCCGCAGCCCGAACACGCCTGCGGGCCGCTCCGGGTCGATGTGGAACGCGATCAGCTTCTCCAGCCCTTCCAGAGCGCCGAAGTCGATCAGGTCGCGAGCACCCGCTGGAACCTGTTCCTCTGCCGGCTGAAAGAGGAAGCGGTACCGGCCTCGCGGTGCCAGCGCCGCCAGTGTCTTGGCGATGCCGACGGCAACCGCGGTGTGAACGTCGTGGCCGCAAGCATGCATGATTCCGGGAATCTCCGACGAGAACTCTTCGCCACTCGCTTCATCTACCGGCAGTGCGTCGAGGTCGGCGCGAAAGCCGACGCACGGTCCGTCGGTACCGACTTCGGCGACCAGGCCGGTGCCTGCAGGCAACAGCTTCGGCTCGATGCCGGCGTCCTTCAGGGAAGCAGCGACGCGGCGAGTCGTCTCCACCTCGTGTCTGGCCAGCTCTGGCCGGCGGTGAACCGCCCTGCGCAGCGCCACGGAAGCAGGTGTCTCCGCTCGCGCGGCAACACGTATTTCGGCTACGGGGAGCATGCCGGTGATTCTACGTCGCGTCGTAGAAGCGGCGTTCGGTGACCCGGCGTGCCCGGCGGGTGAGGCGGCGGAAGGTCTCCCTGACCTCGACACCGGGATGAGGTCCCATCCCCAGGCTGGTGCCCAGTTTTCCCAGCTCGCGGCGGTCGGTGGGCAAGGAGTCGCGGGGGCGTCCCGCGAGGAGGAACAGGCGGTTGCGGACCCGGCCGCAGAATTCGTAGGCGGCACCGAGATCATGTGCCTCTACGGGCTCGAGAATCTGGTTGGATGCCAGTGCCTTGGTTGCCGCCAGCGTGTTGGTGTTGCGTATCCGCCGCTGGCTGCCTCCCGCCATCAGTTGGAGGATCTGGACGGTGAACTCGACGTCGACGAGTCCACCAGGACCGAACTTGAGATGGAATTGTGGATCTTCGCCGGGAGGGATGCGTTGACGCTCGGCGCGGGCTTTGAGGGTGCGGATGGTGCGGAGGGTGTTGGGGGGGAGGGTGTCGGGGTAGGTGAGGGGTTGGGTGTGGGTGAGGAAGGCGGTTCCTGTGGTGGTGGTGCCGCATGCGGGTCGGGCTTTGATGAGTGCCTGTAGCTCCCAGGGTTGCGACCATTGGGTGTAGTAGTTGCGGTAGGCGTCGAGGCTGCGAGCGAGGGGCCCTTGAGTTCCTTCGGGCCGCAGGTCGGCATCGACTTTGAATGCGGTGCCTTCGGGGGTGGAGGCGGCGAGGGCATCGATGAAGGCTTGGGCGAGGGTTTGGGCATGGCGGTGTGCGGTGTGGGGATCTACACCTCCGGGGTCGTAGGCGAAGAGGACATCGATGTCGGAGGCATAGTTGAGTTCCCGTCCTCCCCATTTGCCCATGGCGATCACGCAGAAGCCGATGTCGGGTCCGCGGTGACGGCGCTGGGCGGCGTGCAGGGCTGCCGCTGCCGCGGCGTCGGCGAGGTCGGAGAGGAGACCCCCCACCGTAGGCATGTCCACCATGCCGAGCAGGTCACGGATGGCGATGCGCAGCATTCCACGACGAACGAACCGCCTCACCGCACCCAACCACCCCACCCACGAATCCCTGACTGCAACCGCCGCCACTGCCTCCTCGGCCAGTGTCTCTCGGGTCGGCATCGTGGCGAGCGCGGTGTCGTCGCCCAGCTCGGAAAAGACTTCGGGGAGCCGGTCGAGAGAGTCGCCCAGCCAGCGGCTGGTCCCCAGCAGCTGACAGAGGCGCCGGGCGGTCACCGGGCTGTCCCGCAGTGCCGATGTCAGCTGGTCGTTGTCAGCCGCCGCCACGATGAGGATCCTCAGCTGGGTGAGACCTAGGTCGGGATCAGGGGTCTCCGACAGCCAGTCCATCATCAGGGGAAGGAGCTGTTGCATCAGCCGGCTGCGCCGTGACAGCCCGGATGTGAGGTCCGCCACCGCCCGCCGTGCTCCCTCCAAGTCACGAAACCCCAGAGCAGACAGCTGACGCTCTGCTCCATCTGGGGTGAGCCGCGCCGCCGGCGAGGCCGCGAATGCTTCCAGCAGGGGACGGTAGAACAAGCCTTCATGAAGGCTGCGCACCGTGGCGCGATGATGGACCAGATCCTCTGAAAACGCGTCTACCGCCGCCATCTGCGGCTTGTCGCGATAACCCATCGCCTTGGCAACGCGGATGCGCCCCTCATCGTCGGATGGTATGGAATGAGTGCGGCGAAGATCCCACATCTGAAGCCGGTGTTCCAGATTTCGCAGCCAGCGATACGAGGCAGCGAGGCTGGCGGCGTCGTCCGGTCTGACATATCCCGCCCCGCCCAGATGCGACAGTGCATCCAGGGTGGCGCCGCCGCGGAGCTCGTCGTCGAAGCGGCCGTGGACGAGCTGGAGGATCTGGACGGCGAACTCGACGTCGCGAATACCTCCGATTCCCCTCTTGATCTCAGATTCGCTCTCGCCGCGGCGGGCGAGGGCATCCTCGGCGCGGGCTTTGAGGGTGCGGATGGTGCGGAGGGTGTTGGGGGGGAGGGTGTCGGGGTAGGTGAGGGGTTGGGTGTGGGTGAGGAAGGCGGTTCCTGTGGTGGTGGTGCCGCATGCGGGTCGGGCTTTGATGAGTGCCTGTAGCTCCCAGGGTTGCGACCATTGGGTGTAGTAGTTGCGGTAGGCGTCGAGGCTGCGAGCGAGGGGCCCTTGAGTTCCTTCGGGCCGCAGGTCGGCATCGACTTTGAATGCGGTGCCTTCGGGGGTGGAGGCGGCGAGGGCATCGATGAAGGCTTGGGCGAGGGTTTGGGCATGGCGGTGTGCGGTGTGGGGATCTACACCTCCGGGGTCGTAGGCGAAGAGGACATCGATGTCGGAGGCATAGTTGAGTTCCCGTCCTCCCCATTTGCCCATGGCGATCACGCAGAAGCCGATGTCGGGTCCGCGGTGACGGCGCTGGGCGGCGTGCAGGGCTGCCGCTGCCGCGGCGTCGGCGAGGTCGGAGAGGAGACCCCCCACCGTAGGCATGTCCACCATGCCGAGCAGGTCACGGATGGCGATGCGCAGCATTCCACGACGAACGAACCGCCTCACCGCACCCAACCACCCCACCCACGAATCGGCAGTTTCCAAGCGGGGAATCACGTCGCCGGCGACTGCTGCCGTCAACTCATCGGGCAGCCGAGCTATCCAGGTTGCCAATGCCCGGCTGGCGCCACACACAGCCACGGCAGCTTCTGCTGCCGCGGCTTCAGAGGCGATGATCCGCGCGTTTGCGGGGTCGGCTTCCAAGAATCGGAGGAGGCGCCGTCGGGCGCCGTCGGGGTCGGGGCCCGCTGCCAATGACTGCAGCGCCGCGACGGGGACCGGCAGCAGCTCGCCATCGGCGACCCATCCGACTGGTGTGAGGCGGGACGCGACGCTTGGATCGACGTTCATGGGCTCACGCTGTCATCGGAACGTTGGCTGGCCACACCGCATACTGCATACTGGTCCGGTTGACGGCCACCCGCGTGCCGGTGTCTGTCGTAACCTCCTCCCATGGCCTTTCTGCGTGTCACCGGAGCCCAGATCGACCTCACTGTCGGTGATCTCACCGGAAACCGGGAGCGCATTCTCGATGCGATGGCCTGGGCCGAGGGTGTCCAGGCCGACGTGCTGGTCCTGCCCGAGCTGGCCGTCACCGGCTACCCGCCTGAAGATCTGGTACTGCGTGAAGGGTTCATCGATGCCAACCTGCGCGTTGTCGCAGACCTCGCCAAATCCGCGGAAGACGTCGTCACGGTTGTCGGTTTCGTCGACAGGGCTCAATCGCGCAGGGACGATTCGGCTGAGCGCCCCATAGCCAACGCGGCGGCGCTGCTTCACCGCGGCGAATTGCGGGGCGTGTATCACAAGGTGGCTCTGCCCAACTTTGGTGTCTTCGACGAAGACCGCTACTTCACCGCCGGCGTGGATGATGCCGGACTGTGGAGCGTGGGTTCGGTTTCGGTAGGAGTCTCGGTGTGTGAGGACATTTGGCTGCCGGACGGGCCTCCACTGCGGCAGGCGTCCGCCGGCGCCGGGCTACTCCTCAACATCAACGGATCCCCCTACCACCGTGGGAAGGGCGAAGAACGCGAAGCCCTGTTGTCCCGCCGAGCCCGCCAAGCCTCGACTCCGCTGGTGTATCTCAACCTGGTGGGCGCTCAGGACGAGCTCGTCTTCGACGGGCAGTCGATGGTCTTTGATGCTTCAGGCGAGTTGCTCTACAGGGCACCCCAGTTCACCGAACAGCGTTTCTGGGTGGACGTCCCGGTGTCTCCCCGCCGTTCCGTTGGTGCCACTCCGGTTGCCCGCAGCGGATTGTTGGAAGGCTTGGCCGAGGCTCCACCGCCATCGGCTGAGCCTCTCGGCGACACCGAGGAACTGTATCGCGCCCTAGAGGCCGGCCTGAGGGGATACGTTGCCAAGAATGGCTTCACCGAGGTAGTGGTGGGGCTTTCGGGGGGCATTGACTCGGCGGTGACCGCTGCTATCGCCACCGATGCTCTCGGAGCCGGCGCGGTGTGGGGGGTGGCAATGCCGACGCGCTTCAGCTCTGAAGAGTCGGTGAGTGACGCTGCCGACCTGGCGGATCGGCTCGGTATTCGCTTCGACGTCGTGCCTGTCGATGATCTTCTCGCCGGCTATCTGAGAGCCCTCGGCCCAGTATTTGGCAATGGTGGGTTCGGCGTGGCCGAGGAGAACCTGCAGGCCCGCATCAGAGGGGCCGTCTTGATGGCCGTATCCAACAAGCTCGGGCCGATGGTGGTCGCCACCGGCAACAAGTCTGAGCTGGCGGTCGGATATGCCACGCTGTATGGGGACATGGCGGGGGGGTTCGCGGTGCTCAAGGACGTGTTCAAGACGACGGTGTACGAGTTGGCGGACTGGCGAAACCTGCAAGCTCCGGTGATACCTCCTGCGATCATCCTCAAGCCGCCGTCTGCAGAGTTGCGGCCCGGTCAGCTCGACAGCGACTCACTGCCACCGTACGAGGTGCTGGATCTCATCCTGGAGCGGTACGTGGAGAGGGATGAGAGGCCGAGCAGCATCGTCGAGGCCGGATTCGACCCGGATGTGGTCAATGACATTGTGGCGAAAGTAGACCGCAATGAATACAAGCGGCGCCAGGCCGCGCCCGGTGTGCGGGTGACACGTAAGGCGTTCGGCAGAGACCGCCGTCTTCCGATCACCAACAAGTTTCGCCACCGTTAGCCTGCCTGCAGTGCGTGTGATCATCGACGGCCAGAAGCTCAGCGACCCGGAGGCGGTCTTGTCCGTCTTCGACTGGGCCGTTGTGCGGGGTTACGGATGCTTCGAAGTCGTCCGCAGCTACGGCGGCCGGGTGTTTCGCCTCGACCAGCATCTTGACCGGTTGGCACACAGTGCTGCCGTGATGGGACTGGAACCACCTGCCCGGAACGACATCGCAGAATGGATCAATCTGGCTGCGGCCGCTGGGGACGGGCAGGTGCGCTGTGTCCTCACCGGCGGGGGGCCCGATCCACTGTATCCAGCCCGGCCGCGAACGATCGTTACGTGGGAGCCTCTCCCTGCTCTACCCGAGTTATTGCGAATCGAGGTGCGGCCCGCTCCGTGGCATCCTGCTGGCAGGGCATCGGAGCTGACAGGCGCCAAGACACTCTCATATGCGCCCAACATGGCGGCTACCCGAGCAGCGCGGGCCGCCGGCTACGACGACGCACTGTTGGTTTCGGACGACTCCGTCCTGCTCGAAGGGCCAGCGTTTTCCATCGCGTGGTTTCGCGATGGCCGGTTGGAAACCCCGTCGCTGCTCCTTCACATCCTGGCGTCGATAACACGCTCCGCGGTGCTCGAATTGGCCGCCGACCTTGGATATGACGTGCACGAGGGATCGTTTCACATCGACGACCTCCGTTCGGCTTCGGACGTGGTTGCCCTGTCCACCCTCAAGGAGGTGCATCCGGTTGGTGAGGCGGCCGGAGTTCTCTTCAGCCCAGGAGACGACACCGCTCGGCTTCGTTCCGCGTTCCGTGGCCTGGTGGCTAGAGAGGTGGGTGGCTGACGGGAGCGGGGTTTCTCCACGGCCGGTGGTGGTGGATCGGCTCTGGCAGCTCATGAGCACTCATCTGGGACTCATCGGTTCTCTCGACGAGCTGTTCGCCGCCGTCGTGGCGGATCCCACCGCATGGGATGCCGATGCGCTGGCGGCCTGGGTGGACGGGCTGGACCTGTCCGCGGTGGGACGTGGCGAGGCCCGTTGGTTGCGTCGCGGTGTACGGGCTGCGGCACGACTTGCCCGCTATTGGTCGGTGCCGGGCCGTTCCCCAGAGGGAGACGCTTGGGGATCGGCGGTCGACATGGCCCTGGGCTCCCGGGGCTGGGTGGCCTCCTACGAGCTGGCAAAGTTGGGAGCCGAGCAGACTTTGGACCGGGTTCTGTTCGACGAGATGGTTGCCAGGTTCCGTCTGGTCCGCTTCGAGCCTTTTCCCATGGATTACGAGTGTTGGGTGGCGTCGCACGCCGACGGGTAGAGTCGGCTCTTGTGGCCATTCGAAGAGTCATCGCCGGGCTCGTTGTGGTCACAGCCATCGCTGCATGTTCGGATGACGATGGTGCTGTAACCACAACGACGATGGCCACGACTGTACCGCCGGCACCGTCGACGACTGTGGCACCGAGCGCGACCGGCTCCACCGGTCCCGGCACCGCAGTCTCGACGACGAGCACGACGACGACAACGACCCAGGGTGTTCCTGCGTACCAGATAGTCCTGCGTCGCCAGAGCGCAGGCGGCGACGCGGTAGTGGTTCTCATCGAACCCGGTACTTATACAGATCTGGATCTGCAGAACATCGTTGACGATGCCCGCACCCGTTTTGCACCCATCGCGACGCTGTACCTCGTCGATGACGCCCGCGCTGCCCCCATGGTGATCGCAGACGGCGATATGTCCGCGGAGGTAAAGGATTTCCTTGCAGATCATTACTTCCTCGTCCTGGAGGATGGGTTCCGGGTCACGTATCTGGGGCCGTTCGCCGACTTCGGGGAAGTGGTGTTGGGGAGTTAGCTGCCGTCCGTTCCCGGAAGGTCCCGGCCGGTGTCTCATCCCAGCAACCACACGGCGATCGTCAGGAACCCCCCGAAACCGACGAGGTCGGTGAACGTCGTCAGGAAGATGTTGGAGGCCAATGCCGGATCGGCTCCGGCTCGTTGCAGTATCAGTGGGATGGCGGCGCCGGCGAACCCGGCGAGAGCCAGGTTGGTGATGGTCGCCACTCCCAGCACAACCCCAATGCGGGGTTCACCGGTGAACAGGCCGGCGATGGTACCGGCCGACGCGCCCAGGGCAAGCCCGGCGGCAAGTCCAACCACGGCCTGACGTCCCACCACCTGCATCTGCCGGTGGCGGGCGATGTCACCAGTGGCCAGTGCCCGGATGACGACTGCCATCGCCTGCGCGCCACCGTTGCCTCCCATCGACGCCACCACCGGCATGTAGGCGGCGAGCACCGTGAACTCGTCCAGAATCGGCTCGAAGCGGCTGATCACGGCCGCTACCAGAAACGCGGTGGCCAGGTTGACGGCCAGCCATGGGAGCCGATGGCGAACCGAGGCGCCGACGGCGGTATGCGGCGTTTCGCCCACACCAGCTCCCACCATGGCGACGATGTCTTCACCGGCTTCCTCCTGAATGGCAGTGATGACGTCGTCGACGGTGACCACCCCCAGCAGGCGGGAGCGATGATCCACGACGGGGAGAGCAAGCAGGCCGTATCGCTGAATGAGTTCTGCCACGTCTTCCCTGTCGGTTGCCGGCCGGACCGCCACCGGTTCGACGGCGACTTCCTCCAGCCCGGTGCCGGGACGGGCGAATACCAACTCTCGAAAGCTGAGGACACCTCGCAGGCGGTTTTCGTAGTCGACCACGTAGACATAGGAGAGTGCTTCGAGGCTCTGCTGAAGACGGCGCAGCGCCTCGATGGCCTCGCCGGCGGTCAGGCCTATGGGAAGCACGGCGAGCTCGGTCGTCATGAGGCCCCCGGCGGAGTCGGGAGGGTATTCGAGCAGGCCGCGCAGCTCCGCTGCGGTTTCCGCGCTGAGGGCGTTCAACAGTGGAGTCCTCAGCTCGGCGTCGAGCCCGCCCACGATGTCGGCGGCATCATCCACCGGCAGATGCTCAACTATCGACGCGGCGACATCGGCTTCTAATTCCCCCACCAGCTCGGCGGCGATCTCCGGCCGCATTTCGGCCACCACCTCGGCTGCTTCCTCGGCATCGAGGTCGCCGACCAGGTCGAGGGCGGTCTCTTCTTCGATGGCTTCGAGGATGTCGGCGGCGTTGTGAGGCTCCGCACGGGCGAGTGACTCCCATTCGACATGGTGGGATTCCAGGTACTCTTCGGCCTCGCGTGGCTTCCTGCGGGCAAGGTCACGCAAGGCAAGAGCCACTTCGCGGGGGCGCAGCAGACGCAATCTCACGCTGCCAAGTTAGCCAGCGGATACCGGCTCTCACCGTTGGAAGCGGCCGACGGGGACGGCTCGGCGCTGTTGGCAATGCCTAGCCTGAGCCCATGTCAGCGTTCCTCGACGACACCGCGGTACGGCTCACCGGCGAGCATCGCTACACCGCCTCTGTGACCACGCGGTGGAATGTGGGCTCGACGCCCAACGGGGGATACATCGTCGCCCTTGCGTTGCGTGCGATGGGGGCTGCGGTTTCCCATCCTGACCCGCTGACGGTTACGGCACACTTCCTCACTCGGACCCGGCCCGGCTCCGCAGAGTTGGACGTAGAGGTCCTGCGCACCGGCCGCGGAGTGTCATCGCTTTCCGCACGGCTGGTGTCGGCGGGTGCCGAGACAACCCGGTTTCTGGCTGCCTTCGGAAACCTGGCGTCTATGCAAGGCCCCACCCGCCGCGGCGTCGATCCGCCCGACATTCCTCGCCCCCATGAGCTGCCCGGTCGACTCTCTGGTCCCGACGGGTTCGAAATCGGTAAACGGTTCGAGTACCGGTTCCCTACCGACTTTCGCCCCGGGATGCCGGCGGATCGGGCAGTCGTCACCGGCTGGGTCAGGTTCGCCGACGGGGGACCGATCACGCCGGAGGCCGCGGCTCTGATGACCGACGCCTTCCCTCCCCCCGTACTGGCCTGGTATCCGGCGGGATGGGTTCCCACGATCGAGCTCACCATCCATATGCGGCGTCGACCGGCCACCGAATGGCTCTTGGGAAGATTCGAAACCCGGCATCTCGTTGACGGATACCTGGAGGAAGACGGCGAATTGTGGGACGACAGTGGCCGTCTGGTGGCGTTGTCCCGTCAGCTCGCCCGTGTGCACGAGAGGAGGTGACGTGACCCATCCCGTCCGACTGACATCGTTCTCCCACGGAGCCGGCTGAGCTTGCAAGCTCGGCCCCG
The DNA here is from genome assembly GCA_964538725.1 of uncultured Acidimicrobiia bacterium. GTDB lineage: Bacteria > Actinomycetota > Acidimicrobiia > Spongiisociales > JAOTWH01 > CAZIEQ01. The sequence continues at coordinate 30,057 of CAZIEQ010000002.1, forward strand.
ACGAGCTGGCGCAGGTTCTGCGCCGGTTGAGACAATCTCCCGCGGTCACCCACACCGATCTGCTGGTCGGTATCTCCGGCTCGGACGATGCCGGCGTTTACCGGCTCGGTCCCGAGGCAGCGCTGGTGCAGACGGTGGACTACTTCACCCCCGTCGTCGACGACCCGACCGACTGGGGTCGGATTGCCGCGGCCAATGCCCTCTCCGATGTGTACGCCATGGGGGGCCGTCCGCTTACTGCACTGCAGATCGTCGGCTGGCCCCGCGAGACGCTCCCGCTCAATCTTCTCGGAGACGTGATGGACGGTGGAGCGGAGGTGTTGACCCGGGCCGGATGTGTCGTCGTCGGAGGGCACTCTCTCGACGACCCTGAACCCAAATACGGTCTGGCGGTCACCGGGCTGGTCCATCCCGACCACATCGTGCGCAACGCCGGCGCTGCGGTGGGAGACGTGTTGGTGCTGACCAAGCCGTTGGGCAGCGGGGTGGTGACCACCGCCGCCAAACACCGCGAAGCTCCCGGCGACGTGCTCGCCGCCGCAGTCGCCACGATGACAGAACTCAACGACGTTGCCGGCGCTGCGCTGCGTCCCCACCGGGCGCATGCCGCCACCGACATCACCGGCTACGGCCTGCTGGGTCATCTCGGTGAGATGCTGACCGCGTCGGGCGTCGGGGCCGAAATCGATGCCGGCAAGCTGCCGGTGCTTCCCGGTGTGACCGACCTGATCGGAGCGGGGATGATCGCAGGGGGTACCCGCCGCAACCGCGCTTTCGCCGAGGCGTTCACCACCGCCCCTGCCGGTGACAACGCCATGTGGATCGCATGCGACGCCCAGACGAGCGGAGGCCTGCTCGTCAGCCTGCCTCCGCAGTCTGTCGATGCCTACATCGAAGCTGTTCCCGGCACAGTTACGGTCGGGTTGGTGGTTGGCGGACCGCCGCTCGTGACGTTGACGTGAGTCACCGCAGGCTGGTCCTGGTGCTCTCCGTCGGAGGGTTCCTCATAATGACCGGCCTGACGCTGGTGGCGCCCATCCTGCCTCTGTACGGGCGGCAGTTCGGGGTGAGCCGTGCCGCAGCCGGGGCGCTCATTTCCGCGTTCGCATTCGCCAGGCTGCTGTTCGAACCTGTGGGCGGTTTGCTGGCAGACCGATTCCACGCCCGCCGGCTGATGCTGGTCGGTTCGGTGGTGGTGGTGGTGTCCAGTGTGGGTGCTGCGCTGGCGCCCAACTACGGCGTGCTGCTCATCACCCGTGTGCTGGAAGGTTTCGGATCTGCGGCGTTTGCTACGGCCGCAATGCAGGCGATCATTCTGGTGACGCCGGCGGCGCGTCTGGGCAGGACGCTGGCCCGCTACCAGACCGGACTGCTGGCCGGGGTATCCATCGGCCCGATACTGGGCGGCTATGCCGCCGAGCTTGGTGACTTCACCACACCGTTCTGGCTGTATGCGGCGGTCGCGGGGCTCGTGTTCGCTGTGGTGTGGCTGGGGGTCGGCGACATCCCAGCAGCAGGCGGCACGATTCGCCAGGTGACCCAGGCGGTCGGGCGGCTTGTGCGCACCTTGCCCTTCGTACTGCTCCTGTTCGTCAACTTCGCCTTGTTCGTTGCCCGCGCCGGGGCTCGCATCACGGTTTTGCCTCTTTTTGGAGGCGAGGCTCTCGGGCTGACGGAATCCCAGATCGGGCTGGTGTTGGCCGCCGCCTCCTTCGTCAACATCCTGCTGGTCAACCCCGGTGGCTGGCTGCTCGACAGGGTGGGGAGGCGTCCGATCCTCGTTTTCGGTCTTCTCGGCGGCGCGGCGGCGCTCGCTCTCCACGGATCCGCCAGCTCGTTTCACGGTCTCGTCCTCGTGTCCCTCATGTTCGGCTTCTTCCACGCCTTCATGGGAACGGCTCCCGCCGCTATGGCGGGGGACCCTTCGCCCGCAGGGGGGGGGGGGGGCCCCGCCGGGGCGGTTTTGATAGGGGGGGGGCGTGCGGCGGCGCGTGCGCGCGCGGTTGTGTGTAGCCACCGC
>CAZIEQ010000003.1:0-30387 GCA_964538725.1 uncultured Acidimicrobiia bacterium
GGGCCCCGGAACGGTGAGTGCATTTCGCAAGAGTGGCGGTGTCTTCGTCAGTGGTATCCCTTCCGATGGCGCCGCAGGCTTGCTGGATCTCATCCGCGACACCTGGCCCTACCTGGCCGGCGCCGACAACGTGTGGGACACCGTCCTCCTCAATTACAACGCCATCGATCACGTTGCCACCATGGTCGGCAGTGCGGCCACGTTGCACAACCGCAGCGGCGGCATGTTGCTGTGGGGTGAGGGTGCCACCCCTGAGGTGGTTCGCGTCATCGGGGCCGTCGACGCCGAGCTGTTCCACCTCCGCGCGGCCCTAGGGGTGAGCAACGACCGCCGCTACCGGGAGATGCTGGTGGCACAGGGGTTCGCTCCCGACGTCGGCGACGACCTCTTCGACACGATACGTGCGAGCCGCCTGGTGAAAGGTTATGCGCCTACCGCCGCCGATGGGGGTCTGCATACCCGGTATTTGACTGAAGACGTCCCGTACGCCCTCGTGCTGGCGTCGTCCATTGGGGCTGCAACGGATGTGGCGACTCCGGTGATCGACGGTCTGATAGCGATCACATCTGCCATGCTGGATCAAGACTTCGCGGTGGAAGGGCGGACGCTGTCGAGCCTGGGCCTGGGTGGCCTCGACGCCGCCGGGCTGCGGCGGTTTGCAGACACAGGCGAGTTTCCCGACGACATCGGCTGAACTCCGACGTCGGGTAATCCGGGTCCGTGGGGCTCGGCTGTCGCCATCGCAGGTCTACTTGATGAGCCGCTGGGCGATCCGGGGCGAAAGACGGTGGAGCTGCACGACCCAGCGGTTCTGGCCCACGCGAATATCGCTGCGACCGGCTTCTATCGCCACTATCGCCGCCTCGGCGACCTCAGCGGGAGCGGTTTTTCTCTTGTCGATCCTCTGTGCCATCGGGGTGTCGGTCAATGGCGGCATCAGATCGAAAACTTCGACATTGGAGGTGCTGAGTCTCCGCCGCAGAGCCACAGTGAAAGCTCTCAGTCCCGCTTTGGTGGCCGCGTAGACAGGGCTGCGTCCTTTTGCCACCACAGCCTGGATGGAAGTGACGTTGACGACAGCCGCGTCGGTGGAACGGGACAGGAGGGGCAGGGCCTTGAGCGTGACCTGAACCGCGGCGGTCAGGTTGGTGGCGATCATCGTTGCGGCCTCATCACTCTCCCGGTTCGGGTCGGTGAGGTCGAGGTTCCAGCTGACGCCTGCGTTATTGATGAGGACGTCGAGCAGGCCGTGGCGATCTTCGACACTGCGAAGCAGCACATCGACGTCACCGGGACGCGTGACATCGGCGCCGATCACGTCGACGTCCGTCAGATCGCGGCGCAGTGCAGCCAGCCGATCTGGATCCCGGCCGCAGGTGATGACTTGGTTGTCGCGCCGCACCAGCGCCTCCACCAACGCTCGCCCTATGCCGCTGGTCCCGCCGGTGACGAGGATCGTGCGTGCTGTCAGCTTCACCGACCACCTCGCAATCGCTCGAAGCCTATCGGCATCGACTTCGAGGAGGCCGCCGCCCTTCCAGCCCGCAGCGGCACAGCAAGTCAGATGGGGACGGAGATACTCACCTTCTCCTAGAAGCTGCCGAGCCGGCCATACACCTCGCTGGGTTTGGCACCGGCAGTCAGCTCGGCACGCATCGCGCTCTCCCGCGCCGCCTGAGCCTCTGCCTCGGCCACTACCTCGTCGACTCGCTCCGCGGGCACGATCACGACGCCGTCTACGTCACCGAACACCCAATCTCCGGGCCGCACCATCGTCGAGCCCACGGTGACCTCGCAGTTCCACTCGACTATGTCCCAACGCCCAATTGACGACGCCGCGGATCGGAACCCGGTGAACACGGGAAACCCGAGCTCCAGCACGAAGTTGGTGTCGCGTAGCCCACCATCGATAACCGCGCCGACACAGCCGCGTTCCATCACCGCCCGGGTCATGATCTCACCCCAGTGGGCAGCACCTTCATGTCCGCCGCAGCTCCAGATCGAGACCGAACCCGCAGGCACGCTCTCCAACATGGCCAGCCGGTTCTGGGTGTCGTCGTGGGTGGGATCATCGGTCGGCTCACCTCTACCCGGGAAGGCAGGCCCGGCCACCAGCATCCCCTTCCTGACCGGCGCGATCCGATGCGGCAGCACCTGCTCCCGATAACCGAGCTGATCCAGCACATCGGCGACAACACCGGTGTACAGCTTCGAGAACCTTCCCGCCAAATCGTTCACCTCAAACATCCCTTCACTGTCTGACCGACATGTTGGCAGCCTGCACATGGCGCCGCCCCGCATGGTTGGCCATCGGTTCCAAGCGGCACGATGTCACAAGCTGTTCATGACGACATGTGCCGTGTTGCGTCCCGACGCTCCCCAAACACCCGCGCCGGGATAGGTGCCTGCCCCGGTGAGGTATAGGCCTCGGATCGGAGTCCGATATCGGGTGAGCTCGCGTTGCCGGCCTAGTAGTGCCGCCAGCGGACTACCGCCGAATGACGGTGCGTATCCACCCGTCAGTCCGAAGTCGGATTCGTAGTCGCGAGGTGTCACTACGCGCCAGCGGCGGACGCCTTCTCTGAACCGGGGCTGGACCAGCTCGCAATACCTGTCCAGCCACCGCTGCGGTTCGGCCGAGCCCGGCCATCCCTCATTCAACCGATATGGTGTGAAAAGTGTCTCCATGCTGAACACATGGCCTCCGTCGGCGCCGGCGAGAAACAGGCTGGAGTCGGCCACCGACGGCAGATTGACGAACAGCAGCGGGTTGGTTGCCACCCGTCCCGCGCCGATCATCGAATGGGCAGCCGCCATGCCGTCAAGTGATGGGGTGACAATGGCGGTCGGGTTGAGAGGATCAGATACTCCGAGCCGGTCGAGGTCGACGCGTTCCAACGCCCGGTAGACAGGAGCCGTTGCCACCACGGCGTCGATCTTCGACTCATAACCCTGTGGAAGCGGCCGCGATCTCCACTTATCGATCAGCGCCCGCGCCCGGGGCGGGGGTTCATCCAGCCACGACACGAATGTGGTACGGGGATCCACAGCCGAGATGACGACAGGGGCTTCGATCGTCTCGCCACTGTGCAGTTGCACGCCTCGCACCTGGGACCCTGCAACGTGGATTCTGCCCACTCGGGCGTTGCAGCGCACCCGGCCTCCGGCTGCGGTCACGGCTGCAGCCACCGCCTCGGGAAGTGCTCCGCTGCCTCCAACCGGACGTCCCGGCGCGATCAGATGCCGGATGGCATACGTGAGAGCACCCAGGCCACTACCCGGCGCGTCGGGAGACAGACCCCACACCGCAGGTCCCATCGCGATGGCCGGTGTCAACAACTCCTCAGCCGAGAAGAACGACCGCAGCACGTCGGCAACGCTCATCCGGCTCCAGCGGAGCAAGGTCAGCGCCCCGGAGCCACGGTGTTCAACGACCTTGCGGATGACACGCGGGGGGGTGGGAATCGTCTGCGTGACGGACAAGAGAAGCCTGGCGACCGGGATCGACACTTCGAGATACCGGCGGTAGGCCTCCACCTCGGTTGGGTGGGACTGAGCCAGGGATTCCAGCGTCCGCTCGACATCATGGAAACCGAACCAGGGATTGCCACCGTTCCACTGCATCGCCAGCAGGTGGGGGTCGAGATCCACGTAGCGCAGGCCATGCTCGGCGAGGCCGAGTTCCGCGGCGACGGGCGCCCCCCGGGTGAACACGTGGTCGCAGTTGCAGACGTTCACGCGAGCACCCAGTGCAGACACAGTCGACGCGCATCCGCCGACCGTATCTCTGGCTTCGAGTACCAGCACATCGACACCGGCTCGAGCCAGGTAGGCGGCGCAGATCAGCCCGTTGTGACCGCCACCGGTGACGATGACGTCGTGGTCCATGGCCAAGCAATCCTCCCGACCGCGCGTTGCAGCGTACGGCTAGGCGCCGACCCGCGCCGCCAAGCTGCGGCGGTCGGCCTTGCCACTGAACGTGCGCGGCATCTCGTCGAGCACCGTGGTCTGCTGAGGAGTGAGGCCGGCCGGTACCCGGCCGACTGCGAATCCCTCCAGCTCTGCCGTCGAAGCACCACCCTCCTCTGTCAGCTCGACGAAAGCTTCCACCTCGCCGTCTGGCCCTTCGACGACGGTCGCATGCAGCACGGCACCATGTTCGTAATAGGCGTCTTCCAGCTCACGCAGGAATCCACCGCGTAGCCCGGCCCTTTCGGCTTCGCCGGTGCGGCCGAGCACTCGCAGGTAGCCATCAGGGTCTGCCACGGCCAGATCACCGGTGTGGAGCACGCCGCCTCTCAGGGCCTCTGTCGTCTTGTCGCGCTTGTTCTTGTAATGGGAGAAATAGCCCCGGGGAACGACGACCTCACCGATCTCGCCGCCGGGCAGCTCCTCGCCCGAAGGCGCTGCGACGTAGGCGAGCCGGTCTGGCAAGGGTCGGCCGACATACCCTGCGAAGCTTCTCTCTCCATCGTCTTCGCTCCCAAATGCCATGAACCCGCCGAGCTCGCTCTGCCCGTAGCTCTCCAGGAGGTGGATCCCCAGGCGCCGCCGGTAGTCGCGTTTCACCCGCGGAGCGAGCGGGGAGCCACCGGACATCGCGATGCGAAACGGGGACGGCGCCTCGGTCGCTTGCGGCGAATTGACGATGTCGGCGAGGGTCAGTGGGTAGGCGACGAGGACGGTGGCTGCACATCTACGAGCCACCTCCCAGATCTGGGCGGTGGAACACCCCGCCACGAGCCCTATGGAAGCTCCCACGTGCAGCGCCGGCATCAGGGCAGCCACGAGCTGAAAGCTGCTGGACGTGGGTGTCGTGGCGAGGAGCACATCTTCGCGATGTAGCCGGAGGCGCTCGGCGATGCATGCAGTTCCCATCGTGACCGGTCCCGACTGCAACACGGCACCCTTTGGGAGACCGGTCGTTCCCGACGTGTACGACAGGTACAGCGGCGCGTCCGGCCCGTGCAGATCGGTGACGGCGCCATAGCTACCGGAGCCGAGGCCGTCGATGTCGACGAGGTCGGCGACACCGGCCGCAGCGAGGCGGTCGTGAAGCTCGGGCGCAGCCGCCACCAGAGGCGCGCCGACATCCTCAACGAAGTACGGCAGATCGTCGGTGCCGGTGCGCGCATCTATCAGCGACGGAAGCGCCCCCGCCTTCCAGGCACCGATGATGGCCAGCCACAGGGACACCCGGTCCGACGCCGCCAGTCCCAATGGATCTCCCCTGCCGACTCCGCGTGCGACCAGCTCGGCGGCGATGGCGTCGGTTCTTCGCTCCGCGTCGGAGTAGGTGACCTCGTTGGCCACATCAAACGCGAAGATCCGATCGCCGTGACGCCGAGCAGCACGGCGGAACACGGTCACTATGTCCACGCTTCACCTCCCACCGGCCGTGTCTCATCGTAGAACCCGCGGCACGGCCGCTACCAGTCGGGTGCGGAGAACCGCCAACCCTGCGCCACAACACTCATCACTCTTGCGCCTCTTCGATGACCGGACCGAAGTCCACGAGTTCGGCTTGACCGACGATGATGTAGGAGATTCCGAACTGGCGACGGCGGCGAAACAGGTCTGCTGCGATCTGTCGGGGCGTACCCACGAGGAAGTGGGGAGAATCGGAGATCTCGTCGGCGGTCATGCCGACCGCGTCCGCGATCCGCTGCACAGCCTGCGTCCGGTTGTCGGAGACCAAGGCGCGGCTGAAGCAGGAGAGTTCGATGTCGCTCATGCGCTCTCCGGCAGCATCACGCACCCATGCGACCTTCTCCGACGTCGCTACGCTCCCCAATCCTGCACCGGCGACGCTCCATTGGAGGGCTTCCGCAGAAGCAGCTGGCGGATATCGCCCCGTCGCCAGGTTCGGGTTGATGCTGACGATGTTTGCCTCCCTGGCTGCCAGCTCGAGCATCCGCCGTCCCCCGCCCCCGATGATCAGCGGCGGATGGGGACGCTGCACTGGAAGCGGGAATCCCCGATAATCCGACACGTCGTAATGCCGTCCGCGAAACGTGAAGGTTTCGCCGCCGAAAGCGCTCTTGACGATGGCGATGGCCTCGGCGAGACGCTCGATCCTCACCCCGGGACGTGACAGCGGTATCCCCGCCGCGGAGTAGTCGGACTCGAGCCAGCCTGCACCGATACCCAGTTCGCAGCGCCCGTCGGAGAGGAGGTCGAGGGTGGCTGCCTCCTTCGCCACGAACACCGGATGGCGGTAGTCGTTGCCGAGCACATGGGTGCCGACGCGCAGAGTCGTGGTGACTGCGGCGGCAGCGGCCAGGGCGGGAACCGGCGACAGTTGTTCGAAAAGGTGGTCGGGCATCAGCAGCGTGGAGAATCCGAGGTCCTCGGCCTTGCGGGCCATCTCCACCCAGGAACCTCGTGAAGGAGCCGCCAACACACCGACGCCGAAACGCAACGGGCGGTCCACCAGCGCGCTTCCCTCCGGGCGCCGGGTCACGAGCGTTTCATCATGAGACGGGTGGCTGTGGAGAGGACATGCACCGCACTCTCGGTTTCGGAGGCGAGGTCCGCCTGGTGGAGGGCGGCGGTGATTTCATCGGCGCCGTATGCGGAGGCCAGGGCGGCGAATTCGGCGGCGGCTTCGTCGGCGGGACCCGAGATGGTGACCGCATCGACAGCCGAATCGGGGGTGAGGCGGGCGGCAGCTTCCAAGTCGCCTCGCTTGATGGCCTCGGCCGCTTCCTGGGCGGCGGGCGTCGACATGCCTGCCCCCTCGGCGGTTCCGGGTGGGGCATTCAGCAGGGCAAAGGGCATATACGGGCGGATCGCTTCCCTGTCCCGTTCGCTCAACACGAGGGGGAAGCACAGGCTGAGGTCCAAAGGCCGGTCGGCGGATCGCAACCACGTGATCAGATCGGGGAGCAGCATCTTGGTGGCGTTGGCGAAGAAACCGTCGGCGGTGCGGCCGGCGAGCGAAGTGACTTTCTCGGATCTGCTGCCGACCCATATGTCGACCAATGGCTGCGGGGTTGCAAACGGGCCGGGATCGAACCCCTCCGCCGGTTCTGCGCCGAGGACCGCTCGGGACAGCCGGATGGCGCCTTCGATCCGGCGCACCGGGTGCAGTGGCTCGAGCCCGACCGGGCCCAAACTGACCGATCCCCCGGGGCCGTAACCCAGATGGAGTCGCCTGCCCGTCGCCTCGGCGACAGTGGCCGCGGTCGAAGCGGTCAACGCGGGATGGCGCAGATAGGGATTGGTCACCGCGACTCCGAGGTCGATGCGCTCCGTCGCCTGACCGATGGCGGTGAGGACGGTGAATGCTTCCCGGGCGGGACCTTCATCACCGACCCAGAACGTGTCGAGTCCTCCTTCCTCGGCGATGCGGGCCGCCGCGACGAGATCGGCAACCGGCTTGTCGGGAAAGGTCCAAACCGCGGTACGGACGGTCTTTGCCGTGCTACTCCCCGCGGGATCACTGCCGGCTGCGGTCAAGTTCTCCGATGCCACGATTCACGTCAACCTAGTCGGCGGTGGCACCACTGAACCCAGCTCCTTCGGGACGAGCGCGGCTGTTTGGCGCGTCGTAAGGTGGGTGCAGTTGACCACCGCCGATGAGGCGGAAATCAGGAGGTGTGGAGCTCATGGCCGTCACACAGGATGACCGTACGAGCGGCAATTGCGGGTGGATCGAAACCGTCGATCCAGCGGATGCAACCGGCATCCTCAAGGAAGCCTACGATCGGCAGAGGGCCGCTCTGGGAGAGGTCGCCGAGTTCACCCGGTTGAGCAGCCTCTATCCATCTCTCACAGCGGTGCGCCTCGAGCTGTACAGGGTGGTCGATTCATGCCCTTCAGCGCTGCCTGAATGGGTGAAGCACGCCATCGCCCTCACGACGTCTGTGCTCAACACGACTCCGCACTGTGCCTCCGGCCTGTTCGAGAAACTGGTGGACGTGGGTGGAGAGCAAAGCATGGGAGAGCGGATCTACGCCTCACCAAAGACGGCACAGACCGGCGACGAAGCAGTCGACGCCTTGCTGGATTACGTGCGCACAGTCGTCTCGGAGCCATGGGCGGTCACCGAGGATGATCTGAACGGTCTCCGCAGTCACGGGTGGACCGACCTCGACATCCTGGATGCCAACAACATCTGCTCCTACTACTGCTATATAAACCGGGTGGCCAACGGCCTCGGTCTGAAGACCCTGACCGCACCGGCGCCGCCGATCGGCGGGCAATGATGAAGGCCGGGGGTTCGGTCGGGGCGGCCGGAAACCGACCCGGCATCGCAGGCCATGTTTGCCTGGCGGTCACTCCTTTCGCAGACGACGGCACAGTGGACATCCCTTCGTTGCGATCGCTGCTCGACCATCTCATCGAAGGTGGGGTCGACGGCGTCGTCGTGTTGGGATCGACGGGGGAGTTCTTCAGCCTGTTGCCCGAGGAGAAGGCGGCCGTCGTGGAGGCCGCGGCTGCCCATTGCGCGGGGAAGGTGCCGGTGATCGCCGGCGTCGGGGCGGCCGGCACCGAAGAGGCGGTGCGTTCGACACGGCACGCCGCAGACAGCGGTGCCGCAGCGGTGATGGTGCCGCCGCCCTTCTACGCACCAGGGTTCTTCAGCACGGTCGCCGGAATGCTGCAGCACTTCGCAACGGTGGCTGCAGCCGGCCCCGAAATCGAGGTGATGCTGTACGACGGAGGCGGAGGGATCGACATCCCGATCGAGGTGACCGAACAGCTCGCCCGAGACCACGAAAACGTGACGATGGTCAAACTCACCGTCCCCGTTCCCCCCAAGATCGGCGCGATCCGAAAGGCCGGCGACAAACTGTGCGTGTTGTGCGGAAACGACGCCCTCACTTTGTACGAGCTTGCGTTGGGCGTGGACGGCGTATGCATCGGCGTTGGCAACGTACTGCCGGAGGCCGTATCGGCAACGGTCCACAACTACATGGCCGGTGACGCGGACGAGGCACGTCGCATGTTCTATGAGAATGTACTTCCCGTGGCATCGGCGGCGCTGTCGTGGACACCCAAGTTCGTCGCCCTCTTCAAGTTCGCCTTGGCTCGCATCGGTGTCATCGCGTCGGACCGGGTCCGGCTGCCGCTGACGCCTCTCGACGCCGAGCACAGGATGGAGGCCATCGGCGCCTTGCAACACGTTGGAGCCTTGTGACATGTGGATCGATGTCGTCGACCCCGATGATGCTGAAGGGGAGTTGGCGGACCTCTACGAGAAGCAGGCGGCTGCTTTGGGCGGTCCGACCGACTTGACGATGATCGCCAGCCTCTACCCGCAGCTGGCCGTCGCCAGGGCAGGGCTTTATCAGGTGGTGGAAAGCTGTCCCTCGTCTCTGACCCCACATGAGCGCCAGGCAATCGCTCTCGCCGTCACCGCCGCCCTGCAGTCGGAGTACCTGTCCTCAGGAGTCGAGCACAAGTTCCTGGCCGCGGGCGGATCAGCCGAGGAGGCGGTCCGCATCCGATCCGGAGACCTGTCCGGGCTCGCCGCCCGGGTGCAGCAGCTGGGAACCTACGCGGTCAAGGTCGCAGTGAAGCCGGCGGGTGTCGTCCGGAAGGACGTGGCGCGGTGTCGGGCTGCGGGGTCGAGTGATCTCGACATTCTCGACGCCAACAACCTCGGCTCGTACTACTCGTATCTGGCGTCGATATGTCTCGGGCTGGGGTTGACCGCCGCCATCGGTTGATCGAAAGCTCCCCTCTCCCGGCCGGTACCGTCAAGATCTGCCGGCTTCCAGGACGCCCCGGGCCCACTCGACTTCGCTGTGGAGAGGCCCTGTATCGAAGGCCAGGATGGTGATGCACTCCGCGCCGATTCGACGGGCAACATCACCTGCCCTGTCCACGTCGTCTTCGGTGAGGAACGCGTCCAGTGCGGACTCAGGAACATGGGGAACGGCGGCGTCGAAGCCATCGGAGAGCAGCACACTGCGGAGGCGGCGCTCACCCTCCTCGCTCAACCCGAGATCGCGACGGGTCGCCACCTTGACGTTGAGGAGGGCGTAGGTGACCGCGGCGACGCCGTTGTCCCCGTAACCGCGCCGGATCGGCGCCCACGCCAGCCGGGCGGGCGACCGCCTGATCAGACCTGCGGTTACTTCGAGATCATCGTGTGGCTGTCCGAAAGACAGCGCCATATCACATTTGCCGGCAACGACCTCCAGCATTCGGGGCGCCCGCGCCGAGCCGAGAACAGGCACATCGGGCATGGAGCTGGCCATCGGAAGCGGAGGATCCCCAGCGGAGGCGGAGCGGAGCGCATCGATCAGTCCCCCTACCTGCTGCGGGGCGTCGGAGCGGTCGATGCCGCCATGGCGCGGCAGCTCGCTGCCGCCGGCTGCGATTCCCAGCAGGACCTGATCCGAATTGAGCTCGGCGAGGGCGGCGACGGCGGCGAGCGTCACGTAAGGATGGCGGGTGTATGGATTGGTCAGCCCGGGGCCGATCCGGATCCGCTCCGTGACGGCTGCCGCCGCGGTGAGCATCATCCAGACGTCGCGCCATCCGAACGCATCGGGGAGGACGCACCAATCGGCGCCGGCAGCCTCCGCCGATCCAACGATGGCAACGCCCTCATCTACCGTCGGGTGCACCGTGTGGCCCAGCACCCCGACGCCGGTGAGCATGCTCGTCCGCGACGTTCCCATTTCGGCAGCCTCCTAATCTTCCTCTGAGTCGTGGAACAGGGTGAGTTGAGTCCCATCTGGGGTCCGAACCCGGGCGTTACGCCCTCCCCACGGCGTGTCTACCGGGCCGCCTCCCATGGGCATGGCGCCCGCTGCCTTCACCATCTCATCCGCCCGGTCCACATCGTCCACCCTCATTCCCAACCGCACCCGTTTCCCCACCACTCGGCCCACCTCGGCGAGATCGATCGCTGCCGCCTCCGCAGCATCGACTATCTCCAAGGTGCCTTGGCGAACGGTGAAGACGGCGCCGCTTCCTTCACCGGTGTGCCACTCTTTCATGATTGGCAGTCCCAGCGCGTCGCCGTAGAACGCCTTCGCCTCATCGAAGTCATCAACCGCCAGCGCGATCCGCAGCTCACGAACGATCGCTGCTCCATCCATGACTGCCCTCCACTCGGGTCATGACGTTTTCGAGTCGCCCGGCCACCATACATCTGCCCGCTCGTCGGCGGCTGCTGAACGCCGGCAGCGCCTCCGCCGGCGTAACTTCCACCCACATGGCCGCCAGCTATCGTCAGCCGGTGGTGGCTCACAATGGGTAACGAACCAAGGAGACGGCATGACTTCCTTTCTCGATTCTCCAGGCCAGGTGCGAATCGTCTGCATGACCAACGCTCTGGCCGAGATGCGGCATCACTATCGGGACGTGCTCGCGTTGGAGGTTCTGGAGGTCTTTGAAGAAGACCACGGGCTCCGTCTCAAACTGCGCGGTGACACTGAGATCCAACTGATCAACGCCGAAGGCGGTGCCACCACGGGAATGCATCTGAGCATCCAAGTCGCATCGGTGGACGACGCATACTCGACGACGGGCACGGTTGCCCAAGCCGAGCCGGCCGACCAGCCGTGGGGGCATCGCAACTTCACAACCGTCGACCCCGACGGCAACAAGATCACATTCTTCCAGATACTGCAAGGGGCGGGTTAGGAGCTTGCACTGCCGGGATCGCGTTGAGGGACAGGACCGTACCTCATTCGACGGGTGATCGGTCGACGACTGCAGGGCGGACCTCTCGCGCCAGCGTCTCGAGGGCCCATACGGGGTCGGGACCAAAGGTGTACCAGGCCAACGGCACGTGGAGCCCGGCCTCAGCGAACGGTTGCAAGCCTGCAACGACATCATCGATGCCGCCGGCCACTGCGAAGGTGTCGATCAAGTGGTCGCTGACGACCCCGGCCCCCGCCTCCACTCCTCCTGCAGCGACCGCCTCCCGGACAGCGGCGGTGTCCTGCGGGTCGGCGTTGGACCCTGCATCGATCATGATGGGCTCGACGCGGTAGAGGTAGTAGGCGAGCACCTCACGGACGGCATCGCGCGCTGCCCTTCGGTCCCTGCCCACGGACGTGAGCACGTTCGCCGCGACGACGATCTCGTTTGGGTCACGCCCGGCACGTGCCGCTCCGACGGTGATCCGCTCCCGGGCCCATTTCACATACCCAGGGCTGGCGAGCGCCCCCAGCTGGACACCGTCTGCCACCTCTCCCACCGCCTCCATCATTCGGGTATTGACGGCACCCAGGTCGACGGGAATCGGCTGTGGTGGCACGAAGTCGAGCTTGGTGTCCGCCACCGCCGGGAACGTCGTTGGAGCGAAGCCGAGCGAGTCTCCACTCACCAGGCGTTTCACAGCCCGCACGGCTTCGGTCGTGTTGGTGTACGGCCTCCAGCCCTCCGGCGCATAACCGAGCGCACGCATCGTCCACGCCGCGGCACCGATGCCGAAGCGGACCCGACGCGGTCCGATCTCCGCCAATGTCGCTGCTTCCATCGCAAGCACAGCGGGATGCCGGGTGACCGGGTTGGCCACTCCGATGCGTACACAGACCCGATCGGTCGTTGCCAGAGCCGCAGCCGCTACGGCGAACACCGATCTGAATTGACGGCTCTCCGGCAGGGAGACCTCATCGAATCCGAGACGGTCGGCGCGTCGCACCATCGCCAGGGTGGTGTCAACCGTATCCTCGTTGGAGAGGGATAGCCCAAAAGCAGTGAACTTCGTCATTTCCCTCTCGCTGGAACGATTCGGCGAGGCTAGCGGGTGTCCTCATCCGCAGCCCTGAGGATCGCAGCCGACCTGTGGATGTGTTCTTCAGCGGTGGCTTCATCGTTCAACGGGAGCATGAACAGGTCGAAGTAGTCGCGATGGTGGCGGATCGTCTCAACGCACTCGTCGGGAGTGCCGGCCACCGCGAAGACATCGATGACCGTCGGAGGGAGCATCGCGGCAGCGCCTTCGAGGTCGCCGGTGAGCATGGCAGCGCGAACTCGTCCCGCCCGGTCATCGTCGAGCCCTGCCATGGCGCGAATGTCCGGAGGTGCGTCCACCGCCATATACGAGAAGTGGGTGAGAACCCGCCGTCTCTGCTCCTCGTCGTAGACCAGGTAGGCCGACCAAGCAATCCGGGCGTTTCCGACTGCTCGGATCCGCCTCGCCTCCTCCGCCAGCCTCGCCAGAGGCTTCGCCGAGAAGATCACCCAGTCTGCACGCTCCGCCGCCAGAGACTGTGACCGGGGGCCGCGACCGGCCATCGCCAGCGGAACGCTGCCGTCGAACCAGTCGAGATGTGCAGCCCCGACGGCGCCACCGGAGAGCAACCGGGTGTTGTTTTCGACCGCTTCTCGCAGAGCGGTATACGGCTTCTTCGGATCCAGGCCGAGAGGCTCGAGAACCCGGCTGCCGCCTACCCCCAAGCCATGCCACACCCGACCTGGAAAGGTCTCGTGGAGGGTCGCAATGGCCGTGGCCGTCGTCACAGGGTGCCGGGAGAACGGGTTGGTGATCGCCGGGGCCGCCGTGAGCCGCGAGGTTCCCAGCAGGACCGCGGTGAGCGTGACATAGACGTCGCGTTCGGTGCCCTCGTCTGCGACGAAACAAACACCGGCGCCTTCTGCTTCCGCAACACGTGCCAGCTCAACGATTCGCCGCACCGGCTGGGTGGGCTCGAACCATATACCCCAGGGAAACGCCATTCCCCGAGACGCTACCCAGCGAACGGTCTACACGCGCCGACCGATCATCTGAGGCCGGCACCGGCACCGGCACCGTCGGTACAGTGGCAACGTGGGATCTGAGCCCAGTTCCATCTTCTCAGGCAGATTGCTCCCCGTCACCACAGCCATCGTGGCCACGATCGCGATCAACGCCTTCAGCGCGCTCTCTGTAGTTGCGGGCCTTCCTCAGATCACTGCCGAACTCGGCCATGTAGCTCTCCTCAGCTGGGTGATCACCACGTTCCTGGCCACCGCGACACTGGCAATGATGGTGGCCGGCCAGGTGATAGACGCCCTCGGAGTGAGGGCAACCTTCCGGTTGACGATGCTCTTTGCCTTTGCAGGCAGTGCCGCCTGTGCGGCCGCTCCCTCAATGCAGACTCTGATCGTATTCAGAGGCGTTCAGGGCGTCGGTGCGGGCCTGGCGTTTGCCGTTGCCACCGCCAGCGTAGGCATCGTGTACTCGGAGCGGCTCCGGCCTCGCGCTCTGGCCGCGGTTTCCGTCACATGGGGCGTCATGGCACTCGGTGCCCCCAGCATTGCCGCGCTGTTCGTTGCCACCACGGGTTGGCGTTCCATCTTTGTGGCGATCCTTCCCATAGTCGCCGCCGCCGCCGTTCTCGGCTGGGCTCGACTCCCCGGTCGACAAGCAGCTACACCTACGCGGCTCAGGTTTGAGCTGAAAGGGGTGTTGCTTCTGGGTACGTTCACCGTCGTCAGTCTCATCGGCCTCTCCACCATCTCAATGCTGTCTGCTGCTGCCGCGGCAGTGGCGGTAGTACTGGCAGTGGCCTACTGGCTCTATGCGCGCAACGCCGACCAGCCGGTTGTCGCCACCCGGTACTTCGCACAGTTCCCCATAGGGAGCACCAACATCGCATTCGGATTGGCGTTCGGCGCCGCCCTGGGTCTCGATGCCTACTTGCCGGTGTACGTACGGGGAGGACTCGGCGACTCCGCTGTCGTAGCAGCGTTCTCCGTTGCGTTCCTCACCGTGGGCTGGGCGGTGGCCTCTGTTGTGATGACGAAGGTGCTCGATGACTTCACCGAGACCGCGACCGCGCTAGCCGGCTACGCCCTTCTCATCCCGCCCTTTCTCGTCGGTCTCATCTTCTACAACAGTCAAACACCGATCGCGCTCGTGCTGTCGCTCGCATTCGTCCTCGGACTGGGCGTGGGAACCCTGTCCATGTCCTTGCTCAACCTGCTCTATCTCGTCTCCGAACCGCCGGAGGTGGGGCGTGCATCGTCGGCTCACCAGTATCTTCGCGGGCTGTTCCAGACGTATGCAGCCGCGTTGATCGGTGCAATCATGCTGACGGTCATGAGCAGCAGGATCGGCGATCTGGAGCAAGTCCAGAAGCTGCTGGCCGGAGGGGGGGGAACCGGCGACTCGGCAGCGCAGCAGGCGATAGCCGACGGGTTCAGAACTGGGCACGTGGTCCCGCTGGTGTTCACTGCCATCGGGCTGATCGTGGCGACGCGTCTGCACCGAAGGCTGGGCCGGCCGACACGGCGCAGCACACAGCAGGCAAGAGTTTGAGCGGCATCCCCGCCGCTGTCTGGAGTCGTGCCGACACGAACGCTCAGTGTGATTCCCGGGGGACGACACCGCCGCTGGCACCGATGAGGAAGTCGAAATCCGCGCCCCGGTCGGCCTGGAGAACATGGTCGAGGTAGAGCCGGTAGTAGCCGCGGTCGTATTCGGACACAGGCGGTGACCAGCAGCGGCGGCGGCGTTCCAACTCGGGCTCTGAAACGTCGAGATCGATCGTCCGTGCCGCGACGTCGAGCGAGATGGTGTCGCCATCCTCGATGAGGGCGAGGGGGCCCCCTGCTGCAGACTCCGGTGTCACATGCAGGACAACGGTGCCGAACGCCGTGCCGGACATGCGGGCGTCGGACACCCGCACCATGTCGGTGACACCTTGGGCGAGGAGCTTGCGAGGCAACTGCATGTTGCCCACTTCCGGCATGCCCGGATAGCCGCGAGGCCCACACCCCTTCAACACGAGGATGCAATCGCTATCAACGTCGAGGGATGGGGCATCGATCCGCTCCTTGAAGTCCTCGATGGTCTCGAAGGTGACGGCACGCCCCGAATGGCGCATGAGCTCGGGAGTGGCTGCGGTGGGTTTGATGATGGCCCCCCCGGGAGCCAGGTTGCCCCGCAGCACCGCGATGCCGCCATGGGACTGCAGTGCACGCTCCTGTGGCCGGATCACTTCGGTGCCGGCTTGGTCGGCCGGGACCGCCTGATCCGAGATAGTCCCACCCGACACCGTGAGAGCCGAACCATCGATCAGGTCACCCATCGCCGCCATCACAGCGGGCACTCCACCGGCGTAGTAGAAGTCCTCCATCAGGTAGTCGCCCGCCGGCATCAAGTTGACCAGCAGAGGCACTCCCCTTCCCAACGTATCCCAGTCGTCGAGTTCAAACGGAACTCCAAGACGGCCTGCCAGTGCCAAGAGATGCATCACGGCATTCGTAGAGCCTCCGATGGCGGCGCACATTCGTACTGCATTCTCGAACGCCGCCCGAGTGAGCACCCGTGACAGGCGCAGGTCGTCGCGGACCATGTCGACGATGCGGCGCCCGGTCGCATGGGCCAGGGTGTATCGCCGCGAGTCGACGGCGGGGATAGCAGCGTTCTGGGGGAGAGTGATCCCCATGGCCTCCACCAGGCAGGCCATCGTGGAAGCGGTGCCCATCGTGTTGCAGAAGCCTTTGGAGCGTGACATGCAGCTCTCCGCGGCGAGGAACTCTGCCACCGACATCTCCCCTGCCCGCACCGCCTCGGAGAACTTCCACACGTCTGTACCGGATCCGATGTCTCTACCGCGAAACTTGCCGTTCAGCTTGGGTCCCCCGGAGAGCACGATGGCCGGCAGATCGACGCTGGCGGCCCCCATCAGCTGTGCCGGCGTGTTCTTGTCACATCCCCCGAGGAGAACCAGACCGTCTATGGGGTTCGCTCTGATCGACTCCTCAACGGCCATCGACATGAGGTTGCGGAACAGCATCGTCGTGGGAAGCATGAGCGTTTCCCCGAGAGACATCGCGGAAAACTCCAAAGGCACGCCACCGGCCTCCCACACCCCTCGCTTGACGTGTTCGGCAACGTCGTCGAGGTGGCTGTTGCAGGGGGTCAGCTCGGACCAGCTGTTGCACACGCCGATGATCGGTCGCCCGTCGAAAACATCATCGGGAAGCCCCTCGGATCGCATCCACGAGCGATGGAGGAACCCGTCCTTCGTCGTTCCTGCGAACCAGCGCCTGCTTCGAAGCTCCGCCACGACCGCGATCCTATCGAAGGCTGCGTCATGGCCACCGCCGGCTTCCGAGCCGACTTTCTGCGATCCGACCGCTGGGCGGCTTCGGCAAGCTGCCATACCTAGATTGGGAGTGACCAAGGAGTGTGCCGTGAAGGTGGGAATCATCGTCCCGCAAGGCTGGAAAGGGGAATTCGACGGCTGGGAACCGGCCCGCGCCTGGAAGAGAACGGTGGCGGTGGCTTCCAAGGCAGAAGTGCTGGGATTCGAGTCGATATGGGTTTTCGACCATCTGACCACGTTTCCCCACCCGGCCGATGAGATCACTTTCGAGTCGTTCACAACGCTGGCAGCGCTGGGGAGCACAACCAGCAGAGTCCGTCTCGGTCACGTGGTGCTTTGCTCCGGGTTCCGCAACCCTGCTCTCACCGCCAAGATGATCAGCACGATGGACGTCCAGACCGGTGGGCGTATGGAGCTGGGAATCGGCGCGGGGTGGAAACGAGACGAGTGGATCGCCTACGGCTACGGGTTCCCCACGGCCCGGCACCGACTGGGAATCCTCGGAGACCAACTAGAGGTCATCTCCAGGATGCTGGCGCCGGGGAGATCCACGTATGAAGGCGAACATGCTTCGGTCTCCGAAGCCATCAACGTGCCGCCGTCGATACAGCAGCCTCGTGTACCGATCATCGTCGGCGGCAACGGCCCGGAAGTCACCTGGCGCCTGGCGGCACGTCATGCCGACGAGCTCAACCTCGATGGAATGGGCCCCGAAGATGCGGCCGCTGCACTACCCGTGATTGCATCCCGCTGCGAGGAGATCCACCGCGACCCGACCAGCCTGCGGATCTCCGTGCACATGTGGTCGGAGCAGATCGCCGAGGCCGGAGCCCCGCGGGTCGAGCGCCTCGCCGGCCTCAGTGAGCTTGGTGTTTCCCGTGCCATGGGGCTGATCCAGGCCTGTGCCGACTCGGACGAACCGCTCGATCAGTTCGCCGAGGACTGTGTTGCTGCAGGCGTCGAGCTGGGGTAGACGTCTGTGAGGCTGGTCACGTTTGCAGACGATCGAGGTCTTCGCATCGGCGTCCTGGCGGCGGACGACGACTACCGGTGCATCGCCGATGTGTCGGCCGGAGATGGCGACTTTCCCACGGACATGGTGGAGTTCCTCACCATGGGAACCGCCGGCCGAGAGTGGGCCGGGAGCCTCATCGATGGCGCGCCGCGCATCCCAATGGATGATGTGGAGCTGTTCGCACCGGTCCCCCGGCCGGACAAGATCGTTGGAATCGGCCTCAACTACGCAGATCACGCCGCTGAGTCGGGTATGCAAGTCCCAGATTTTCCCGCCGTGTTCGCCAAGTTTTCCAACACGGTCATCGGTCACCGGCAGTCGATCGTGCTCCCCAAGGTGACCAACCAAGTGGACTACGAAGGAGAGCTGGGTGTCGTCATCGGACGATCGAGCCGCAACGTCGCCCCCGCTCGGGGCCTCGACCATGTGGCCGGATACGTCGTGCTGAATGACGTCAGTGCCCGCGACTACCAGTTTCATACTGGGCAGTGGACGGCAGGTAAGACCTTCGACACATTCGCACCGATGGGGCCATCTCTCACCACCTGCGACGAGGTCGGTGACCCGCACCACCTGTCGATACGCACATTCGTCAACGGCGAGCTGCGACAGGATTCCAATACCAGCAGGATGATCTTCGGCGTACCCCAGCTGGTGGCCAGCCTGACCACGATCATGAGCCTGGGCCCCGGGGACGTCATCGCGACCGGAACACCGCCGGGGGTGGGTTTTGCCCACACACCCCCTCAATTCCTGCGGCCGGGGGACGTAGTCCGCATCGACATCGAGCGCGTCGGGATCCTGGAAAACCCGGTTGTAGCCGAAGAGCGTTGAACCGGCACACGGGCTGCTCAGATGAGTACCAGAGGGCGGACGGCCGGGCTCCCACACCCGAGTCTTGCGGTCTGTCATCGGTACGGGACGAGTCCCGGCAGAAGCCGGCAGATGTCGATCCACGAGACCCAACAACTAACGTTGCTCCCACGTCCGAGCCAGGATGGGACCTGCGATGTGGATCTCCACGATTCCGTATGCCGAGGCCGAAGGTGAGTTGAAAGCCTGCTACGACCGCCAGGCGAAGGCGCTCGGAGAACCAACCGAGATGACGCTGGTCGGTTCTCTGTACCCCCCTATCGTGTCGACCCGGCTCGATCTCTACTCGACCACCGAGCGTTGCCCCTCCAATCTCACCCCGCATCAGCGCAACTTGATCAGCTTCGTGACGTCGGCCTTGAACGGCACCGTGTATTGCATGAGCCAGGTGAGTATCAAGCTGCGAGAAACCGGGTTCAGCAACGACCAGATTGCCGCCCTGGCAGACAATCCGACAGCTGTCGACATGCCGCCCGCCGATGCTGAGCTGGTCCGCTACACGGCGAAACTCACATCCGATCCCAAGTCAGTGACCGCGGCGGATATCGATCGGCTGCGTTCGCACGGTTTTGACGACCTCGACATCCTCGACGCCAACTCGCAATGTGCACATCTCAACTATGTCAATCGGGTGGTGTGCGGGTTGGGGATCAGACACGTCGTCGACCCCGAATTCCCCGCCTATCTCGCCATCCCCGACCACGCCGGGGCGGAACCGTCACACGGCTGAGCCTCTACTCCACCTTCTCGAAGAACGTGATGCGATTGCCGGCAGGGTCGGTGCACAGCAGATGCCGGTCACCCCACTCTGTCGTCGTCGGGTCTCCGTCGGCGGCAGGACCAAACTGACGATACGCGTCGTCCATCGACTTCACTTGCACAGCCATCTCTGCATTGCCCGCCAATTCGGGTGTGTGCACGATCTCGATGTATGTGTCCTCGGTCAGGTGCAGCATCATGCAGTGGTTCGGGTCGAAGACCTCGACCAGCTCGAGACCCATCGTGTCCTCGTAGAACTTGCGTGCTGCTTCCAAATCGTCGGTGTGGCACTGGACCCTCACATGGCCGGTGAGGCTTGGTTTGCTCACCATTCGATTCCTCCTCGGGGCATGGGCAACGCTTCCTCTCACGGCGTCGGCGGTTGATCGCGGCGGCGCCGGAGCACAGTATTGCAGAGGACGGTGAGGTGTCGAAGGCCTCCGACCACGCGGCGCCGACCCCGGGATCGGTCGGAAACATAGGGCGACACATCCGGTGATGCCGCCCCGTTATCGACCGGTGATCACCAGCTCGGCAAGCTGCACCGCGTTCAAGGCAGCACCCTTGCGCAGGTTGTCTCCGACCGCCCACAGGCTGATACCCCCCCGGCGGCTCAGGGTCGCCCGGACACGGCCCACCAGGACATCATCGCGCCCTGCCGCGTCGAGTGGCGTCGGCACCCTGTCCTCCCAAACGGCCACGCCGGGAGCCTCCGCCAGCAGGTCGACGGCTCTTTCGGGGGTCAGCTCGTCGCCGAAGAACAGCGATGCGGCCACTCCATGGCCGACAACGACCGGAACCCGGACGCAGGCAGGGTCGACGGTGACGTCCGGCGCGCTGAGGATCTTGCGGGTCTCGTTGACCAGCTTCCACTCCTCGTCGGTATACGCCCCCTCGGCCATGGAGCCCGCCATCGGCAGCACATTCCATCCGATGGGCCGCGGATAAACCGCACCTCCAGGATCCGACCAGCCACCGTCTGCGAGCTCATCGAGGTCTTTGGCCAGCACTTCGTTCTGATGCTTCAACTCGTCGACCGCCGCCCGACCCGAGCCGGACACAGCTTGAAACGTCGTCGCCGTCATGTGGGAGAGGCCGGCGGCCCGGTGCAGCGGTGCCACCGCCATCATGAGCACCATCGTCGAGCAATTGGGGTTGGCAACGATTCCACGGTGACCGGCGATCGCATCGTCGTTGGCACCGGCCACCACCAGCGGGACGTCTCTATTCATGCGAAACGCCGACGAGTTGTCGATGACCGTCGCTCCGGCAGACGCGAAGCGAGGCGCATGGTCACGGGACCTGTCACCACCTGCACTGAACAAGGCAACGTCGATGCCGGAAGGGTCTGCTTCCGCTAGATCTTCCACCACCACCGCACCCCAGGCAGTATCCATGACGCGGCCCGCCGACCGACTCGATGCCATCAGACGCAATTCCGAGACTGGAAAAGAACGTTGTTCCAGAATTCGCAGCATGACGCGGCCCACCGCCCCGGTGGCACCCACCACTGCCAGCCGCCTGCCCTTCATGAAGAGAAGGTTCCTGCGCTCAGCGGAGGTTCAAAGACCTCGTGCAGCGTTCTGACGGCCTCCTCCACCTGATCCCGGCGGACCACACAAGAGATGCGGATGGCAGACTTGCTGATCATCTCGATGTTGATCCCGTGATCTGCCAGCGCCTGGAACATGGCGGCAGCGACCCCCACTTCCGACTGCATTCCCGCGCCGACGATCGACACTCTGGCGATGCCGTCATCGACGGTTACAGCACCGGCACCCAGCTCTGCGGACACATCTTCGGTAGTTGCCACGGCCCGCTGCAGATGGTCTTTGGGCACGGTGAAACTGATGTCGGTGAGGCCTTCGCGAGATACGTTCTGCACTATCACGTCCACCGCCACCACCTCCCGTGCAAGGCGGCCAAACAACGCAGCGGCAACACCCGGACGGTCGGGAACACCACGCACGGTGAGCTTCGCCTCAGTCGTGTCGTGAGCGACCCCGCTGACGATCGCCTTTTCCATCGGGTCCTCCTTGACCCAGGTGCCGGGATTGTCCCCGAATGCGGATCGTACGTGAATCGGAACCCCAAACCGTCGACCGAACTCGACCGAGCGCACCATGAGGACCCTTGCGCCGCAAGATGCCAGCTCCAACATCTCGTCGTAGCCGACCTCATCGAGCTTGAGCGCATCGGCCACCAGCCGCGGATCTGCAGTGTGGACACCGTCCACGTCGGTGTAGATCTCACACACATCGGCGCCCAGCACCGCCGCCAAGGCGACCGCGGTTGCGTCCGACCCGCCGCGACCCAGTGTGGTCACATCCCGAGTGTCGGGGGCCACACCTTGAAAGCCGGCAACGATGACGATCTTTCCTTCCCTGAGGCCGTCACGGACCCGGTCACCGCGAATCGCGGTGATCCGCGCATTGCCATGGGAGGCGTCGGTCAGAATCCCCGCCTGGGAACCGGTAAGCGACATCGCCTCGACGCCCCGGTCCCGGATTGCCATGGCAAGCAACGCCATCGAAATCCGCTCCCCTGCTGTGAGCAGCATGTCCATCTCACGAGGATGCTGATTGGAGCTCACCCCTCGTGAGAGACGAATCAGGTCGTCGGTCGTCGAGCCCATCGCCGACACGACTACGACCACTTCACTGCCGGATTCCTTGGCCTGCACCGCCCTGCGGGCCACGTCGCGGATGCGCTCGGCGTCGGCGACGGAGGTTCCCCCGTACTTCTGAACGATCACGGGCACGATGCGGTGGAGTGTAAGACCCCTGATACCAGTCGAAGGCGACAACCAGCCCGCGGCCGAGGTAGCAAAGAAGGACGGCGCGAGGCCGTGGATATAGTCACCGTCATGCCGAGTGACAAGAGGGAGCGTCAGCGAGCAAACCGGGCTGCAAAGCAGCGGCGGCAGGCTTCACGCCAGCGCCGCAGCCGTATCTTTCGCACCGCCCGCAACGGCGCCATCGTCGCCATCATCGTCGTCGGTTTGGGGTTGTTCTTCTTCGCCCGCGGCGACAACACGTCCACCACTACCACCACAGCCGCAGCACCCGACACAACTACCAACTCAGCCACCACGACCCCAGTCGCGATCCCTACCTCCTATGCCGACTGCCGCGAGCAACCGACAGCCTGTGGCGGCGAAGTGCCGCCCGAGGCCACAACCCTCTCCTTCTCCGAACCCCAGGTGCAGGATCTCCAAGGTGACGTCATCGCAACCTTGATGACTTCGTGCGGCAACATCACCATCGGCCTCGACATCGCACAGGCTCCCAACACGACCAACTCCTTCGTGTTCCTGGCACGCAGCGGCTTCTACGACGGCACAGCTTCCCATCGCATCATCGGAGACTTCATGGTGCAACTCGGGGATCCGACCGCCACCGGTGGCGGCGGGCCGGGCTATGCGGTACCCGACGAGCTACCCCCCGCAGGGTTCCTCTACGAACGAGGGACGGTTGCCATGGCCAATTCGGGACCCGACACCCAGGGCAGCCAATTCTTCATCATGATCCAGGACAACCCCAACCTTCCCCCCAACTTCACCGTGATCGGCACCGTGGTCGACGGATTCGACGTTCTCGATGCGATTGCCGCCATCCCGGTCGCCGCTTCACCGTCCAGACCCTCGGACGGAGCCTCCACCCCCATCGAAACCCTCTACATCGAACGGGTTGAGGTGGCCGAGGCTTGATGGCCGTCGACCTGCACACCCACTCCAACGCATCGGACGGCACCGACAGCCCGGCACAGGTAGTCGCCGCTGCCGCCGAAGCCGGGCTGCTGACGGTGGCACTCACCGACCACGACTCGACCGCCGGCCTGCAAGCTGCGAGGGCGGAGGGAGCCCGGAGACGAATCGAAGTCATCCCAGGTGTGGAGCTGTCACTGCAATGGGCCCACGGCACCATGCACATCCTCGTCTACTTCGTCGAACCCGGAGACGACGA
This sequence comes from uncultured Acidimicrobiia bacterium, assembly GCA_964538725.1. Classification (GTDB taxonomy): domain Bacteria; phylum Actinomycetota; class Acidimicrobiia; order Spongiisociales; family JAOTWH01; genus CAZIEQ01. The sequence continues at coordinate 23,622 of CAZIEQ010000003.1, forward strand.
GGTGGAGGACGCGTTGGCACGGCTGCGGGCCGGTAGACACGACCGCAACCGGCGCATCGTCGCCGATCTCATCGCCGGTGGAGTCGACATCACATACGACGAGGTCCTGAGATTCGCCGGTGAAGCCGCAGTGGGCAGGCCCCACATCGCACGCCTCCTCATCGAGAAGGGGGTTGCCGCCGACATGCAGCAGACTTTCGACGAGATACTCGGCACGCGAGGCTGGGCCTACCGGTCCCGGGTGCGCATCACCGTCGATCAGCTCAGGGGGCTGATCCGCAACGGCGACAGGGTCGCCGTGCTGGCCCATCCCCACACTGTGGGCTTCGGTGACGACTGGGATCTGGTGATGGATGCACTCGCCTCATTGCCGGTTGCCGGCGTCGAGGTCTACTACCCCGGTTATGAGCCTGCCCGCCGGCGCCGGTTGTTGGATGCCGTGCGCGCTGCCGGGCTCATCTGGACCGGAGGCTCCGACTACCACGGAGACAACAAGCCCCAGATCTCGATAGGCACAGGACTGGGCGACCTTGAAGTGCCCGACCGGTGTGCCGAAATGCTCCACGAGACGCGCGCTTAGACCTCAACGCGGCGCTGCCGCCCACCGATACAGCAATTGAGGTGAGCATGCGCCTGCGCGATCTCAGGGAACCGATCGAGCAGTCGGTGATCGGCAAGCTCTTCCAAGGCGTGAGGGCGGCGATCGCCGGTACTCTGGTCGGTATTGCCGCCGTCGGGCTTTCATGGGGTGTCACCGACGCGGCCTACCTGGTGGTGCCCGGGGTGGTTGCCGCGTTACACGCCGCCACGGGCATGAAGAACCCACCCAAGTCTGTACTGGCGTCGCTGCTGATCGACGTCACCCTGCTCGGGACGACGCTTCTTCTCGTTGCCAACCTACCGCTGGCTCAGGTCGCCGCCATCGCCTACATCCTCACCGCCAGCCTGCTTCTGCTGCGGCCCGTCGACGCCGCCCTCGTCGTGGCCTACGCCGCATTGTGGGCCTCGTGGCTGCTCACCATCGCCCCTTTGACGAGCAACGATGCGGCCCAGGCCCGGCGGGCGGCAGCACTGGATCACATCGGCGTCGTCGCTTTCCTCGCCATATTGGCGTTGCTGCTGCTGGCGGCATCGCGAGGACAGACGCTGCAACGTCTACGTCAGCGTCGTGCCCTCGAGGCCGAGAGACGGGCCGGTGAACTCAAGAACGAGTTCGTGTCGATGGTGAGCCACGAACTGCGCACACCACTGACCTCCATCGCCGGGTTCGTGGAGACCCTCGCCGACGGCTGGCAGAGCCTCGAATCCGATACGGTCGACGAGTTCCTCGGCATCATTCAGACACAAACCCTGATCCTGTCGAACCTGGTGGAGGACATCTTGGTGATTCCCCGCTTGGAGGCCGGCAGCCTCCCCATCGACATGGGCGAATTCGAGTTGCAGCCGGTTACCGAACGGCTCGTCAACCATCTGGTATCACCAAGTGCCAAGGAGGTGTCGATCGCCATTCCCAGCGGATTGCAGGTCAACGCCGACCAGAAGCGGGTGGGTCAGATCCTGCGAAACCTTCTCGAAAACGCTATCAAATACGGCGGCGACGAGATCCTCGTGGTGGCCAATGAGGAACCGACACGCATCGTGGTCACCGTCAGCGACAACGGGCGTGGTGTGCCCGAAAGCGACGTGGAGCGCATCTTCGAACCTTTCGAGCAGCTCAGCAAAGGGGACGCCCGCACAGGGCACGGCATCGGCCTCGGCCTGCCGATAGCCCGCAACCTGGCACGGGCGATGGGAGGCGACCTGTGGTATGAGCCCGTGTTTCCCGTCGGTGCCCGGTTCCGCTTCAGCCTTCCGGTGACACCCCCCGAGCCGATTCTCGACAGCTTCCCCTCGCTCGAGGTAACCGCCGGTTGAGTGACAGCCGCCCGGGCGTCATTGCTCCTCATCGGGCGACGCGACACGCCGCGGGTCGGGAAGCCAGGGATCCTGGAACACCGGGGAGAAACCCAACCCGGAACGCACCCAGGGGGACAGCATCGGCCGGGACGGGGGCTCGGCGGCGGCAATCCGTTCCTCGGTGAGCACTTGCCGTATCACCGCAGCCACTGCTGCGGCGGCCTCCGGTCCGGCGTCACCACCCAAGTCGATCACATCACCTGAACGGGCCATGGGAAGACGGTAAACGGGAACCCGATGAGCGGCAACGTCTCTCACGGCATCTCGACCAACTCGACCAGCGTTCCTGCAGATGCTGCCGGGTGCACGAAAGCGATGCGAGTACCGCGCCCGCCGGGCCTGGCATGCGTGTCGACCAACCGGGCACCCTGCGAAGCCAGATGTTGCAAGGCCGCGTCGACGTCTGCCACAGCAAACGCGATGTGGTGCAAACCTTCACCCGACCTGGCCAGGAAGCGCCCCACCGGGCTGTCCTCCGTCAGCGGAGCCAGCAGCTGAAGAAACGACCCTCCCAGAGGGAGCATGGCCTCCTCCACACCCTGGCTTTCGACAACCTCGCGGTACAGCGGCTCAACGCGATACAACTGACGGTGACGGGCCACCGCGACGTCGAGGTCACGGACGGCGACCGCCACATGGTCGAGGTTGTAAGCGAACACGCCAGCAGCGTACTGAGCCCGTCATCGGTGTCGTTCCTGATCACTCGGGCTGCAGACGGCAGACTCCGGCGTAGATCGAACAAGTGAAGGCACCCATCTACCATTGCCCCCTGTGACATCCGTCATCACTGGCATCGCCCGCACCCCGATCGGCAGGTTCGGCGGAGTGTTCACCGAGCTGTCGGCAGTCGAATTGGGACGTGCCGCCATCTCGAGTGCGTTGCAGCGCTCCGGTGTCCCTCCCGAACGCATCGACGAGGTGCAGTTTGGGCATGTCATCGGCGCCGGTGCAGGCCAGATCACCAGCCGCCAGGCCGCAGTCGCCGCCGGTATCCCGATGACGGTGCCTGCCACGACGGTCAACAAGGTCTGTCTGTCGGGCATGTCCGCTATCGCCGCCGCTGACCGCGCTGTCCGCCTGGAGGAGTCGACATTCGTGGTGGCAGGAGGCATGGAGTCGATGACGAATGCCCCTTACCTGCTGCCCAAAGGCCGCTACGGCTACCGCATGGGTGATGGAGATGTCATCGACGCCATGACCCACGACGGCCTGTGGTGTTCCTTCGACCACTGCACGATGGGGGAGTCGTCCGACATCAAGAACAAGATCCTCGGCATCGAAAGGCTCGAACAGGACGAGTGGAGTGCACGCAGCCATGCCCGGGCCCTCGATGCGACCGCCGGCGGCGCCTTCTCAACCGAGGTTGTTCCGGTGACCGTCCACCAGCGCAGAGGTGACCCCGTTGAGGTGGACCGCGACGAAGGGATGAGACACACCGACGCGCGATCCCTCGGCGAGTTGCGTCCTGCGTTCACACCCGAAGGGACGATCACCGCGGGCAACGCATCCCAGATCTCCGACGGCGCCGCCGCAGTCGTTGTTGCCGACCGGGAGGCAGCGGCGGCTGCAGGTGTGCCGGTGCTCGCCGAGATCGTTGCCTACGGTCAGATAGCGGGACCCGACGCAACGCTCCACGAACGCCCCGCGGAAGCGATTCGACTGGCCTTGAAGCGCGCTGAGCTGGACATCTCCGACCTGGCCCTCGTCGAGATAAACGAGGCGTTCGCCGCAGTGGCCCTGTGGTCGTCCCGGATGCTCGACTTAGCGCCGGACCGGGTCAACGTACACGGCGGTGCGGTGGCTCTGGGGCACCCGCTGGGCGCCACCGGGGCGCGCCTTGTTGTCGCCCTGGTCAATGCCCTCATCCAGCGCGGTGGAGGCTACGGGGGCGCCGCCCTGTGCGGTGGCGGCGGCCAGGGCGATGCTTTGATCGTGAAGGTCGAATGATGGGAGTCACCCCCGACCGCACCCTCGCCTTGGAGCTGGCCCGGGTCACCGAGGCTGCTGCCATGGCCGCGGGCCGTCATCAGGGACGCGGCGACAAGATCAGTGTCGACCGGTCGGCGGTGGACGCCATGCGCAAGATGCTGTCCACGGTCAACATGGACGGCATCGTCGTAATCGGAGAAGGCGAAAAGGACGAAGCACCAATGCTCTTCAACGGGGAGAAGGTTGGTGACGGGCGTCCACCGCTCGTCGACGTGGCTGTGGATCCGGTGGACGGCACCCGGCTCACCTCCGAAGGCATGCCGGGTGCGCTCGCAGTGCTGGCAGTGGCAGAACGCGATTCGATGTACGCGCCGGGAAGCCTCGTGTACATGGACAAGATCGCAGTAGGGCCAGCCGCCGCCGGGCTGGTCGACCTCGACGCTCCGGTTGGTGACAACTTGGAGCGGGTCGCCAAGGCACGTGGCAAGCCTGTGTCAGAGGTGACGGCCATCATCCTCGACAGGGAGCGCAACGCCGACTTCATCCGCCAGGTTCGGCATGCGGGAGCCCGCATTCGCCTCATTCGTGACGGGGACATCTCGGCGGCGATTGCCACCTGCGTCCCCGACAGTGGAATAGACATCCTCCTCGGCATCGGAGGCTCGCCGGAGGCAGTCACCGCGAGTTGCGCCGTCAAGAGCCTCCACGGGGAGATGCAATGCCGACTGTGGCCCCGCAACGACGGCGAGAGGCAATACGCCGCCGATCACGGGATGGATTTGAACCGGGTGCTGTTGTTGGACGATCTCGTCGCCTCCGACAACGTCTTCTTCGCCGCCACCGGGGTCACCAGCGGAGAGTTGCTCGATGGCGTGCGCTACACCGCGGCCGGGGCCACGACACACAGCATCGTCATGCGATCGCGTTCGGGAACAGTGCGCGAGATACGAGCTCGCCATCGTCCCGAGCGGGTGCGGGAGGTCGACGCCATGGCAGCCGCCGGCGACAGCTGAAGCTCGCCGGTCATCTGATCCTTGGCGACTAGTGCCGATCGACGGGTCACGTCACAGCGCCGTGCGGCCCGAGAGCGCTCTCCCTAAGGTGAGAACGTCCGCGTAGTCGAGGTCGCCACCGACCGGCAGCCCGCTGGCGAGCTGAGACACGGCCACGCCCTGAGGCTTCAGCAGCTTCGCCAGGTACAACGCGGTCGTCTCCCCCTCCACCGTGGGGTTGGTGGCCACAATGACCTCTGAGACGCCTTCGGCGGCGACCCGGTGCATCAGCTCCTTGACTCGCAGCTGATCCGGCCCAACGCCCTCGATCGGCGAGATGGCTCCACCCAGCACGTGGTAGCGGCCGGCGAATTCCTTGGTGTCTTCGATCACGACGATGTCCTGGGCGCGTTCGACGACGCACAGGATCGACTGGTCACGGCGGGGGTCCCGACAGATGCCGCACACCTCATCGCCGGTGGCGTTGAAGCAGCGTCCGCACTCCCTGACCCGGCGCCTCATATCCACTATGGCTGAGGCCAGTCGCTCCGCGTCGGCCTCCTCGACGTTGAGCAGGTGGAATGCCAGCCGTTGCGCAGACTTGCGACCGATGCCGGGCAACTTGGCGAGCTCGTCGATCAGCCTTTGCACGGGCGGCTCGAACATCAGAGCCTCACACGTCCTCGATCTCGGCCGCACCCAGCTGCTCTTTGAGCAGCGCCTCCGGACTGGCTGTGGTTGCCACCTCAGGGGTGAGTTGAGACCCGGCGGCATCGTCCGCACCCGACCCACCCGACTCGAAAGTCACCTTCGGGTGGACGCCCAGCCTGGCGCCGATGGCGGCGGTGAGCCGGTCACCGAGCTGCGGCTCGGCGCGCAACCGTTCAAGGTGAAATGTGAGGTGAGCAGGAACGATGAACACGATGGCATCACCGTCGACCCTGTCCGGTACGGCTTCGCGCAATAAGGCGTGGCTCCTCATTCCCACTTCTTCACGCATCTCGTGGAGCATGGAAGGCCAGGCAGTGCGGATCGTCTCGATGGCCACAACGGGCGCCTCTCCTGAAGCGACGGTAGGCGAAGAGTCCACGGGCTCAGCATCGGCGGGCTGGGAAGCAGCCGGCACTGCCCTCTCTGAAGGGGAAGCATCGGTGCCGGAAAGTACGGATACAGACTGCTGGTCGACCTGCCGTTCCAGCTTCTCCAATCGCGCCGCCAACGCCTCGTTGGTCGCATCGGCCTCGGGGCGAGTGATGCGCATCAGAGCAAGTTCGACAACGAGACGCTCCTCGCGGCCTTCCCGCAGCGCCGTCAACGCGTCCCCCAGCAGGTCGATTGCCCGCAGCACCGCAGCCGGCTGCAGCCGTTCGGCGGCACGCCGCCACTCTGCGATCTCGTCCGCCGAAGCATCGGCGACTTCCTCGACGGCCGTGACGTGCTGGCTGAGGAACACACCGCGCAACAAGGCCACCGTGTCGACGACAAGCCTGCGTAAATCCGCACCACCGCTCTCCAGTTCGGCAACGAGTGTGAGCGCAGCAGCGGCATCGGAGGTGGCAACGGCATCGACGAGGCGGCGGAAGGCCGCCCGATCTGCAAGACCCAGAACGCGGGTCACATCCGCCTCGGTGACCTCGCCTTCGCTGAGAGCCGCCACCTGCTCCAACAATCCCAGAGCATCACGCACCGACCCGCGGGCATGGTTGGCCATCGCCCCCAACGCGGCAGTGGATACTTCGCAGTGCTCCTCGGCGGCGACCGCCGCCAGATGACCCGCCAGCAACTCGGCGGAAACCGGGGGGGAAACGAAGCGCTGAGGCCTGCCGCGAAAGGGGGCGGGCAACTTTGACGGCTCCGCGGGGGCGGGGAAGGAAACCCACGACGCGCAG
>CAZIEQ010000004.1:0-29002 GCA_964538725.1 uncultured Acidimicrobiia bacterium
GCAGAGTGGGTTTTCCCGAGCAGTGGTGAAACGGGCGCCGCTGTTGACGCTGCCCTGCGGCGGGGGGGAGCTGGGATCCGCGCTGCGGCCGCGGCCACGACGGTGGACAGGTGAGATGCTCCTCCGCCAGGCCGGCATCGTCCAGCATCGAGCCCACCAAGGCAAGGTGTGCCGGCTCCCCACCGTGGCTCGCTGCGGCCACTGCGAGCTGCTCGGGCACCAACCCGGCGCCGGCCTGCTGGCATACCCACGCTTGGAAAGGCTTCGCTGCCGACCGCATGAAGAAGCGGCGGTCCACGTCGCCGGAAGCCATCTCACTGACACCGGTAACGGCAAGGGCGAGGTCGTGCCGGGTCTCGGGAAGGTCCGAGCGGATCAGGCGGCCGTACAACTCAGGGATGCAGAAGCTGGTCAGCGTCGGCGAGCCCTTCGCTGTAGCGACGGGTCAGCTCGCCGTGCACCTGGTCGTACACCTCATACATGGCACGCCGCTGCGTCGATACGGCCTGTTCGGTATCGGCGAGGACTGTCTGGATGGCCGCCAGCTCCTCATCGTCGATGTCGGGAAGGCGGGTCAGGAAGTCGTCGTTGAGGGCCCTGTCGATGGCACGCCGCCCGACGGCGGGCAGGTGGGGTAGCGACACCGGCACCACTTTGCCAGTGATGGTGCGCTCCTCGTTACCGGTGAGGATGTCCGCGAGGGCCTCGAGGATGCTCCTGCTCTCCAATCCGCGGCGGCGCCGTAGTTCGAACGCGGCCAGGTCCATGCGTCCGTGCAGCAGCCGCCGGTAGTAGGACAACTCGATGTCGACGTCGTCACACAGGCGCCGTCGCCTGCGGAGTTCCTCGATCGAGGCGTCTGCAAGATCGGAGACGAACTCTTGGTCGAGGATCTGATCGATTCGGCGGCGGTCGGTGGTCTCCATTCTCCTCCTCAGCGGCAGGCTCGAACAAGCGTCGGATACGGGTTGACCGGCGGCGAGCCTCTACCCCCCGGATGCAACTGGAAATGGTTGTGCGGCGAGCCTCCTCTGGCGTTCCCAGAGTCACCAACGAAGCCCACGACCTGGCCTTTGCTCACGCGGTCCCCCGATTTGAGCCCCGAGGGCCACCCGTCGAGATGGGCGTAGTAGAAGGCAACTCCGTAATCCGCGGTGAGCCAGACGATCTTGCCGCCGAGGCCTCTATTGGCGATGCTTACGGTACCGTCGGCGACGGCGACCAGAGGCGTACCCCTGCTGGCAAACATATCGGTGCCTTTGTGCGTCCTTCCCCCGGACCGCGGAAAGCCCCAGTCGTTGATGAACCAATGCGGACCCGAAACGGGGCATATGAAGCCCGGGGTGACTTCGGCGGGCACACCGGCCGCGGCGCCGTGCAGCTTCGCCAGCTCGGCGATCCTGCGCCTCAGCTTCTCCGCCTCCAGCTTGCGCACCGCGTCCCGATATTGGGCACGCGAGTCGGCACGCAGGCTCTCCGCCTGGTCGACGATCTCCTCGGCACGGGCGACCAGTTCCTGCAGGGCTGCTGCCGCGTCTTCGGTATCGCCACGGAGGATGCTCTCATCACCTGCTTCCTCGTCGAGCTGCTCTCGTAGCTTCTCGAGCTCCCGCTTCACCGCGGCGAGGCGGTCCACGTCGGAGATGCTGCGAGCCGTGGCCTGCTCGAGGACATGCTGGCTGGTGACGAGCTGGTTGAAAGTCTCCGCTTCGAAGAACACATCGAGCGAGTCAGCCCCTCCCGCCATGTAGGCCTGGATGGCTCTGGACCGGGCATCGTCGCGCAGGGACCTCATCTCGGATTCGGCCTCAGCCACCCGATCACGTAGCAGGCTGGTGCGGTAGGTGAGATCGGCAAGATCGGCTGTGACCGCCTGATAGCGCTCGATGGCAGCGTCCATCTCGGTCTCGACGAACTCGCGTTCCGCCAGGGCGGCCTCGAGGGCAGCTTGTGCCTCGCTCAGCTGCTCCTTGGCATCATCGACCTTCTGCTGCGTCTGCGCAGACGCGACCGGCCCTGCAAGGAACGAGGCAAGGAGGCTGACCGCAAACAACGCCACGAGGGCACGGCGAATGGCCATCAGGTAAAGGATAGGAGCGCCATGAGCAATCGCCAGCCGATCGGGAGCTCAGGAGCCGAGTAGCGCAAGTACCAGCCAGTAGGAGGCGGTGCCCAGGAGGGCACCATCGATCACCGAAAGGTAGCCCGGCGGCTGGGAGGCCAGCGCGACGTGTCCCAGGCGGATCACGCCTCCTGCGGTACGCCCGGCCACGAATCCGGCAACGCCGGCAACAGCCGCCAGGAACACGGCCCCGTCCGTGTCGCCCCAGGCAACGCCGCCGACTATTCCCGCCACCGTGCCCGCCACCACCGCCACCAGGTTTGCGTCGATCATCTGTGCTCCCACGGGAGCCCGGCCGGCCGCCCAGGCGGCCAGCGCAGCCGCCCCGATGACGACAACGAGTACGTATGACTCTTCGGTGCTGCGCATCCGAACCAGCAGGAAGGGCCCCGCCAGCAAGCCCGATGTCAGTGCCAGCAGCAGCATGACCGAGCTGATGTCCACCGGCCGCAGGGGAGGGCGGACAACGACGGTGACGAGGCTCAACACCACCGCGCCTCCCACAGCGGCCCCGAAACCCTCCAGGCCGTATCCATAGGAGGCTCCGGCGACGAGACCGGCGCCCACTACCGCAGGCATGGCTGAAGCTCGCAACCCGCGCGCCTCTGCCACGGTGGAAACGTCAAATGCCCATACGGCGGCAACCGCGGCGGAGAACACCGCGGTGGCTTCGACCGAGATGGTGGCGGCGACCGCCAACGCGATCCAGGTCCCTACTCCATACAGCATCTGCAGGACCGCAGCCTGCGTATCGGCGACGGCCTGCTCCCCACCCGAAACCGGAGGTATCACCGCGATTTCGTCGTCATCACCGACAATGGTGGCGGGGCCGGCCGGCTCGCCGTTGACCCACACCTGTGACACCACCAAGCCGGAGCGGAATCTGGCACCGTATTCGGAGGCGGCGCGTTCGAGGATCTCCGCCACCGTCCGACCGGGCCAACTGGATTCCGAAACGCCGGCCGCCTCACGGAGGCCGGCGAAGAGGCGCAGACGCGCCATCAGCCGGTCACCGTCTGCAACGTTCCTCTGAGAGCGGTGACACCTGAGGGGCGCGTGGCCGACCACGTGTAGGAACCTTCACCGCCGGCGAACACTCTCGTAGTCAGATCCTCACCCGGCAACACCGGAGAGGTGAATCGGCAGCCCAGTGACCGCAGCCGAGTCACGTCACCACCGGCGAGCTGCAGCACCAGGCCTCCGGCCACCAGCGACAGACTGCCCAGCCCGTGGTTGATCACGCCGGGCAGGCCGACCGCCTTGGCGACCGAATCATCGAGGTGAATGGGATTGTGATCACCCGACGCGGCGGCATACCTCGCCGGCATGTCGTCTGCCACCCTGCGGGTAAACCGACACACCTCCCCGCCCTGAGGGGCATCCCGGCCGGTTCTCCTCGCAGTCCGGGTGCCTGAGCCCGCACCGCGAACGAAGATCGTCGCGAAGACATCGACCACCTTCTCCTCTGCACCCGCGAGCGCCACCTTGGTGACGAACGCCGCTCCCGAGCCCTTGTCCTCTACCGATTCCAGCGAAGCGGTGAGCGTCAACTCGTCCCCAGGATGGATGGGCCGGTAATAGTCGAAATGTTGCTCTCCGTGCACGATCATCAGCGGGTTGTCCACCCCCAGCTCAGGGTCCAGGATCGTTGCCCCCATGAGCCCGAAAGCGGGGACCACAGCAAATACGGCCGACGCCACCTGGTCGTCTCCCCGAACGTGGGCAGGGTTGGCGTCACCCGACGCCGCCGCGTACTCGGCTATCTGGTCGGCCGTCACCGTCACCGAAACCGGCTCATAGGTCTTACCGGCGAGGTCGAAGTTGAGAGGCATACGGAGAATGGTACCGGGAGGCCGGATGACCTCGGTGAGCCCCGCCCCCGCACCGGGGCTTCTGTGGGAGTATTCCGTAACGGCGGCGACATGAGCCCGCCGCGGGCTCGTCCGGTACTCTGTAAAGGCCACCTGTGGACAACGTCGAGATCATCGAAGTCGGGCCCCGCGACGGGCTACAGAACGAAGACGTGTGTCTGCCGACCACCGACAAGCTGGAGTTGGTGCGGCGCCTGGCGAAAGCAGGTGCCGGGCGGATCGAAGTAGCGAGTTTCGTCCACCCGGAACGAGTTCCCCAGATGGCAGATGCCGAAGCCGTGTGTGCCGGCCTCGGGGATGGCACGTCCCACATCGGGCTGGTTCTGAACCGCCGCGGCCTGGAACGCGCCTTGCAGACAAAAGTGGGTGAAATCAACTTCTCAGTCTCGGCGACCGACACCTTCGGGCTGCGCAACCAGGGAGCCGACCGGGATGCCGGCCTGGATGCACTCAACGCGATGGTTCCCGCAGCCAAGAGTGCAGGACGCGCCACCACCGCGATCATCAGCGTCGTGTTCGGCTGTCCGTATGAAGGTGAAGTACCCGTCGGTCAGCTGGTGGCCGTGGCAGAACGCTGCGTCGTTGCAGGTGCCGACGAGATCGCCCTCGGAGACACGATCGGTGTGGCAACGCCCGCCGACGTCAAAGAGCGCATCACGGCCGTTCGCGAGGTCACCGGCAGCTTGCCACTGCGATGCCATTTCCACGACACCCGCAACACCGCCGTTGCCAACGCAGTGACCGCATTCGAGATGGGCGTAGCCAGGCTCGATGCCTCCGTCGGCGGCATCGGCGGATGCCCGTACGCTCCCAACGCCACCGGCAACGTAGGAACCGAGGATCTCGTGTACACCTTCGAGCGGATGGGAATCGCCACCGGTTTGGACCTCGGTGCCCTGATCGACACCGCGAACTGGGTAGCCGGCAAACTGGGCAAAGCACCGCCGTCGATGCTGGCGAAGGCCGGCCCCTTCCCGTAGTCGGTCCGCTGCTTCGATCGCCGCCGCTAACTTCGACGAACATGTTCTCGACCCAGCCGGTGCGTGGCATGCCCGCTCCGGCGGCGTTCATCACGGTGAGCGGCACAGCACGTGTACACCATCAGATAGACCACGGACCCCGGCCCCCGATCTACCACCTGACTGGGCTACGACCCACCCACGCCGAAGGCCATCGGATCGAGTTTTGCATCCCGGCGACCGAATGGTTGCTGGGGCCTACAGGCACCATCGGCGCGATGGCGTGCGCCTATCTCGGCGACGGGCCGGTAGGGCTGGCTGTGATGATCACCACACCTCCGGGCCGGGTGACCACCACAGCCGAGCTGTCCCTCATCTTCCACACCGCGACGTCGCCGGGCGGCGACGAGATTCTGGGAACGGGAAGGTTCCTGTCCTCCGACGCCGCGACAGGAGTGGCAGCTTGTCGTATCGAACACGGTGGCAGCCTGTTGGCATCGGGCATCACCCGGATGGCTTATCTCGACTATCCGATCCCCGACGGCCTCATCCTCGAGGCGGAGGAGCCGCCAACCTACGACGGCCCCGACCCGTACCGCCGGCCGGCGGTCGGGCTTACCATCACCGATCGGTCCCGACCCGGCATCGATATCGAATTGGAGAGGGTGCATGATGGAAACCTGGCTCCGATCGAGAACCTGCTCGGGCTCAGTCCGGTGGCGGCGGCGGGAGGAGGCTGCACACTGTCGATGACCGCGTCCGGGTGGCACATGAGCCCCGCGGGAAACCTCTACGGCGGGTCGATGGCGGCCGCTGTCACCGCCGCGATCGAGTCGGCAGCGCGTACCGTTGCACCGCCGTGGCGGGAGGAGCGTGTTCTCGACGTCAAGATCAACTACATCCGCCCGGTGCAATGCGACGGAGGTGAACTGTTGCTGACCGGCAGCGTTCTACACGCCGGGAGGCGCCTCGTCGTGGTCCGCGTCGAAGCAACACGGGCGGACGGCAAGGTAGCCGCATTCGGACAGGGAACCGCAGCTCTCGACCCGGTCCGCGCGGAGACAGCAGACCCATGACGGACTCCCGATACGTCTTCCCAACCGCTGGAGTCTCCCCGATCCCCTATGACGAAGCCGGGCCGGCGTTGCGGGGCGAATACGAAGCAGCCATTCGCCGGGCGGGGAGGATTTGGGGAATCGTCGCCGTCCAGAGCCACAACCCTGCGGCGTTGCGTGATTCGATCATGCTGTACGCCACCCTCATGTTCGGCGACTCGCCATTGACCAGATCCCACCGGGAGATGATCGCCGTCGTCACCTCGCAGGTAAACGACTGTCACTACTGAATACGGGCTCATCTGCACGACCTCCGGGCCGAGGTCGAAGATCAGAAGATGGTGGACCGTTTTGCCCTCAATTGGCGGCGAGCGGGCCTTGACAGAGCCACTGAGGAGCTACTGGCCTTCGCCGAATCACTCACCCTGACTCCCGGTCTGGCAGTGGCTGAACGCATCGCCGACCTACGCACCGCCGGATGGGACGAACGCGCCATCAGCGACGCGACTCAAGTTTGTGCCTTCTTCAACTACATCAACCGCATCGCAGATGGGCTCGGAATCGAAACCGAAGATTGGATCGACGAGCTGGGCTACGAGACCGGCTGATCACTCCTGCAGAACCCTGACCAGCACTTCGTCGAGCGGTTTGCGCCCCAAGTTGGGCACCGTGCAGTCTGCTGCCGGATAGCCGACGGGGAAAAGGATGAAGGGGCGCTCGTTCTCGGGGCGTCCCAGGATCGTGGCGAGGAAGCCCATCGGGCTCGGGGTGTGCGTCAACGTCGCCAGGCCCATGTGGTGGATTGCTGCAATGAACAGACCGCAGGCAATCCCCACGCTTTCCTTTACGTAGTAGTGGTGCCGCCGGGAACCGTCGTCATCGACGCCGTAGCGCTGCGCGAACACGACGACTAGCCAGGGTGCAATGTCCAGGAACGGCTTTTGCCAGTCGGTACCCAAAGGCTCCAACGCGGCCCTCCACTGCGGCGGAAGCCGGCCCCCGTCATAGTTCTTCCGCTCCTCCTCCTCAGCGGCGATGCGAATCTCATGCTTCACCGCCGGGTCGCCGACCAGGACGAACGTCCAAGGCTGCATGTGGGCGCCGGAGGGAGCAGCAGAAGCAGCAACGATCGCTTCCTCGACGAGACTGCGCGGCACCGGGTCGGGGCTGAAAGAGCGAATGGAGCGCCGCTGCCGCATGTCGTCGCGGAACGCTTCCGCCCGCAGTCGACTCTCTTCGGGATGGAGCCGCGGAGGGCGGTACGGGATGAAGTCTGCAGTGCTCACAGCGACTCCACCCATGCAATGAAAAGCCCGCGGGCTCGCCGCTCGATCGCATCCATCTCCTCCTCGACGCGAGCGACGAACTCGTCGGGATCATGCCCCGCGATGGTGACCAGCCGCCCGGTCGAAGCCCATGACCGGGCCATCGCAGATGTCACCTCAGGATGCGGTTGCAGCCCTAATGCCGAACCGAGTCGGAAAGCCTGCGGGTAGCGGTCGGTCACTGCCAGCAACTCGGCGCGGGGCGGCAGATCCCACGTGTCCTGATGCCATATGACGAAGCGGCCGCCGAGCAGTCGGATGACGGCGTCCGCCCTGCCCACAGCTGTCGGCGTCACCGGAGCCACCGCAACCTCGGGCGTCTCCGCCAAGTAGGCCCTCCCCCCAAGAGCATCGGCGAGCAGCTGGCAGCCGAGGCAGATGCCGAGCACGGGAACGGTGGCGTGGACAGCGTCGGCGAGATACCTCTTCTCGTCCACCAGCCAGGGATAGCGGTCGACCTCGTAGGCGCCCATGTGGCCGCCGAGGCTGACGACCGCCCTGTAGTCGTTCCCTGCGGGCAGCGTGCCGCCGCGGTCGAAACGCACAGTCTCCACCGCCATCCCCGCTTCGCTGAGTACACCACCGAGATGGCCGAGGCCCGTGTCGGAAGCGTGTTGCAGAACGAGGATCGGCGTGCTCATCGGACCAGCGAGGATAGAGACGGCGCCGAGTGTCCCGGAATGTGGGCCCGCGTCCGGTACTCTGGCCCGGCCAAGACCGGGGAGGGCACTACATGCGCCGACTTACATACTCCCTGCTGGCAGGAGCCGTCGTGCTCCTCATGGCAGGGGGCCCGGCATTTGCCCAGGACAACGGGCAACAGCCGGTTATCGACCTGGAAGCATTCATCAACAGCTTCTCGAATACGTTCCCTGACAACAACGGTGACGGGATCCCCGACATCCCGATCGGCGAACCGGGGATATGGGACAACACCGTAGGGTCGGCGACCGAAGCAGACTTTCTGGCCCGCGTCGGGGCCGGTGGCACCGGCTTCGACATCAACGACGACAAGTCCACCCTCATGGGACCTTGCTACGGAGTTGCCATTTCCTACACCCCGGATGGGGAATCCCTCGATGCGGTGCTGAGGCGCCCTGGGGATGAAGGGCTGATCGATCAATTCGGACAGCAGAAGATGACCTCGGGCAACCCGATGAAGGTGCACTCTCAAGGCGTCATCGCCACCTGGGGGTTCACTCAAGAGACCGCGAAGATGTCAACAGTCGGCAATATCCCGGGCATCGCGTACGACGGGAACAAGGCTTTCCACGATCATCGCTGGAGCGTCATCATCATGGGCGTAAGCGGTGACGATGGGGGCGACCCCAACGGAGACGACGAGAACCGCAATGCCGGATTGACGTACCTCGGTGATGTGGGTGACGAGAGCGGGATCTTGCCCTTCGCTTTCAGTGCAACGGTGAAGGCCCGCGGCGCCATCATCGACCTGCGGGGGGACAACAAGCTCCCGGACGACTTCAACAAGGACAGCATCGCCTCAATCGCCGAAGGCCACGAGTTCTGCTTCGGTGAAGGCTGGGTCGAGTTCACCGGTGGAGATGGATTCGACACAGTGGAGGCTCTGGCGGCGGCGCTGTTCGCCGCCGGATTCGCCGGCGTGTTGTTCAACGCACGACCGTTCCTGTCCTGGAGGAGTGGCTGATGGCTGAAACCCATATCAATCGCAGACCCGTTCGCGCCTCCTTCTACGGCGTCCTCTGGGGTTTGAGCCTGTTCGTCTTGCTCGTATGGGAGTCGATAATCCTGCTCGATTCTCTCGGCGGCGTGATCGTCAAGGGAATCCTCATCGTCGTGGCCGCGGTCGCGCTCAGCCTCGTCTGGGCGTACTTCGGGCCGGCGAAGAGACCCAAAGGGCCGCGTCCGGCCGCGGCTGGGGAGCCACCGCCGACATTCGCGGAAGCGGCCACTGCGACGGCATTCGATGAACCCCCTGCTGATGAGGCTGAGACGACCCCAGCCGACTTCGCTGAGACGAACACCGATCTCCAGCCGCCGGACGACAGGCCATAACTCCAAACCAGTACGGAAGATGATCCTCGAGTGGGGGCGGGCATTGCCCGCCCCCTCCAATCGCCGATGAGCTACCAGCCATCTCGCAGCCGTCGAAGAGCGCCTGCGGCACGAGCGCTGGCGGTCGTCTTCGGAACCCTGGCAGCAATATTCGGTGGGGTCGTCGTCCTGTTCACCGTCGGCGATGTTGCCGCCGTCGCAGTGTTCATCATCGTCCTCGGTGGGGCAATCACCGCCTCGATCGTTGCTCCCCCCGCGGTGATTCGCTCAGCAGCCGCTCTCGTGTTTCTGCTCTTCGTCGCCTCCGGAGCCTTCATCGCCCAGCAGGCGGTCATCCTGATACGAGCATTCACCGAAACCGAAGGGCCCGCCCTGCCCGCAGATCCAGTCAAGCTGGCCGCGGTGGACGCCAAGTTCGAAGAGATAACCTCCACCGCCGGGTTTCGCCTCGAACTGCTCGAGGATGAGCTCACCGCCATGCTGCAAGATGGTCTCGCTGCCTCCGACGTACCGCTGCGCAGGGTCACGATCGACATCGTCGACGGCGAAGGGGACAAAGCGGGGAGAGTCGACTTCGATGGAGAGTTCAAATCGGGTGGCCTGTCGGTTGAAGGCTCCGTCACGGCCAGCCTCGAAGCTGGAGCCGTAAGAGTCGACCTTCTCCACGTCGACCTCGGTGCCCTCTCCCTTCCCGGCATCGGTGAGAAGGCGATTGAGGATCTGATCGACTCCGTTGCCGACCTCAACCAGACGCTCGCCGCCAACGGTGCCACTGTGCAGTCGATCGATATCGGCAACGACCGTGTAGTGATAACCGGTACCCAGGCGGGGGGCGACCTGCTGACGTCGACCGCACTGCTCACCAGCCTGCGCGACCAGGCGGCAGCATTGGGCACCTCGATGGAGCCCCCTGCCGAGCGCTTCGGGCCCGGAGTGATCGACGCCACAACGGCCGAGGGGCCCGCGTACTACGTGGCCCTCGGCGATTCGCTGGCAGCCAACGTAGGGGTGGATCGCCCCAGGGACGGATACGTGTCCCGCTTCCACAACCAGCTTCAGCTGAGGGACGGCGCCACCTACGGCCTGCGCAACTTCGGAGTGTCCGGTGAAACCTCGGGGACGCTGCTGCAAGGCGGCCAGCTCGGCGAAGCCATTACCTTCATGCAATCCAACACGGTCTCATATGTCACCATCGACATCGGAGCCAACGATCTGCTCGGCCACTTGGGATCGGCCGACTGCGCAGATGGCATCGAAGCCCCGGCTTGCCGGGATCGACTGGCGTCGACCTTCGACACGTACGGTCTCAACCTCAGCGCGATTCTCGACGCGGTTCGAGACGCAGCCCCCGATTCCACCGTTATCTTCCTCACCGCATACAACCCATTCAGTCTCGGCTTCGGCGGCAGCATCGGCCTGGAGGAGTCATCCACTGCGACGCTGGCTGAATTCAACGACATGGCCGGGTCACTCGCCGCCGAACACGGCATCATCGTCGCCGACGGTTTCAACCCCATGTTGAACACGGCGGCGGCCACTACCCACATGTTGGACCAACCACCCGACATCCATCCGCTTGCCATCGGATACGACATACTGGCGGGAGCTCTGTTGGACGCCCTGGCGAATGCTGGTGGCTAGAGGCCGCTGTGCTACCGCGCCGGCAGCTCGAGCGTGAAGACAGAATCGGATCGGCGGCGGCTATATGTCAAATCCCCACGCATACGCCGGGCGAGGTCGCGGCTCACAGACAGCCCGATACCGACAGCCGCAGGCACGGGCCGCGACGGGGTTCCCCGATAGTACGGCTCGAAGATCCTCTCCTGTTCGTCGCCGGGTATACCCTCCCCGTCGTCACGGACTTCCAGGTAGGCGCGACCCTCGCCGGCCGTGACGAGCACGCGGATATCCACCCCGCCGTACCGCATCGCGTTGGTCACCAGATTGCGAATCACCTGACGGATTCGCACCGGGTCACCCAGAGCGTTGATCTCGGTGCTCGGCTCCAGTGTCGCCGTCCCTGCCGGCAGGGCATGCAGCACCGATGACGCCTCGGTTCGCAACTCAACCTCCCCGATGTCGACCGTCAGCCGCCCAAGGTCCGATCGGGCCGCCACCAGCAGGTCTTCCACGAGGTCGGCCATCTCCTGGCTCTGATCGGCGAGCAGGTCCACCATGTTGCCCGCCTCGGTGGGGTCGAGATCGGTGAGGCGATCCCGCAGTTCCAGAGCGAGCCCGACGACGGTCGTAAGTGGAGTGCGCAGCTCGTGGCTGACAGCAGCGACGAACTCATCCTTCGCCTTGATGAGGCGGCTCAGCGCCTCCTCCCTGGCGAGTTGATCGGTCACATTGCGCACGATCGCCACCGCCTCGGTTTCGTCGATGGCGGTGATGCGGGCCTCGTATGTGCGCTGGTCTGCTGTCGCCGTGTGCGTCGGGAGGCGAACCTCCTGCGTCTCTCCGCTGGTGAACGACGCCTCCAGAGCAACCATGGCCCTTTCGGCAAGATCCGGAAAGAGTTCGCCCACGCTGCGGCCGACAGGGTCGGGATGCAGCGGCTTGGAATAGCGGGCGCCGAGGAATATGCCGTCGCGGTCGAGGCGGAACAGCAGATCGGGGATGGCATCGAGCAGGGCTCGATTCTGCGCCTCCGCCGCCGCCGCTGCCTCCTGTGCCTTGCGCTGCTCGCTGATGTCGACGAACTGCGACAAGACCGCCAGCAACTCGCCGGCGCCGTCGTACACCGGTGATACTCCCAGCAGGACGTGTACTGGATGGCCGTCTTTGTGTTGCAACAGCCGCTCCGCCCGGTAGGGCTCCACAACTACGGAGCTCATCTCCCTTCTGCGATGCTCGGCATCGCCGTAGGAGTCGGGGTGCACGAGCTGTCCCAGGGTGAGAGTACGGGCCTCAGATTCGGTGTATCCGGTGATCCGGGTGAAGGCCGCGTTGACACGAATCGGGATCAGATCTGGATGGCCGATCGACATGCCGATCGGGGCCTCCTCGAAGGCCGAGCGGAACATCTCCTCCGACTGGCGAAGCTCGCGGTGGGCCCGCCGCACGTCGGTGATGTCCTCCAATACACCCTCGTAGAACAGCACCGCCCCGTTGAGCCCGTACACCGCACGTGCCGACTCCCGGACCCACACGATGTCACCGTCGTGACGGCGCAGCGTGAATTCCAGGCTGTGGGTTTCTCCCGACTGGCGCAGTCCCGACATGCCGATCTCCCGCTGCGCCGGATCGACGTAGAACGAACGGGCGTCGAGACCGAGTACGTCTGCGGGTTCGGCGTAGCCGAGAAGGTTGGCGAGCGCCTGGTTGACTGCGAGGATCTCGCCATCGACCGAGGTTCGGAAGACCCCAACCGGCAGGCCTTCCATAATCTCAACGAGGTCGGGTCCGAGGCGAGTCATCATGGTGAAACAGCTACCCGGCGAATATCGGCTCCGGGATGGATATCTGAAGCCGGCAGCTACATTTCCTGACTCTTGGGGGAAACCAGATGCGCCGCCTGACCATGATCATCGCCGTCACGTTGCTGGCTGCGGCCTGTTCATCCGACGGCTCCCACCCCGGCACAGCGGCTCCGACAGCCAGTCCGACTTCGCCCACCACCTCAACCGTCCCAATTGCTGCTGGAACGACGTCACCAGACAACGACTTCCCTGCCACCTCTGCCGTGTCGACCATCCCGTTTCCCGCCGGCACGACACTGCCGACGACGTCGACTTCGATACCCCGAGTGACAACCACCACGACGACACCTACGACCTCCACGACCTCATCACCGCCGACGACCGATGGGAATGCCACCACGACGACGGTGCCGATCAGCGACGCGGTGGCGGCGACCCGAAACGCCATCATCGCGGCGGCGTCTACCGCCGACTGGGACGGCCTCGCCGCCCTCGTCGACCCGGTTTCGTTCACCTACACACTGGGCAGTCCACACCCCGACGGTGCGGTGGCCTTCTGGCAGGCGCTGCAGGCCGACGGCACCGACATCCTCGGCGCCATGGCGGCGATCCTGGCGCTACAACCACAGGAAGCCGGTGGCCAGTTCGTCTTCCCTTATTTCAACGGCAAGAGCCTCGACGAGCTCACCGCCGCCGAACTGGCGGAACTCGACGGTCTCGGTGGATCAGGCCTGTACGACGAGGACGGCATCTACATCGGCTGGACCGCAATCATCGTATCTGACGGCGCGTGGAAATGGTTCGTCAGGGAAGACGTCTAGCTCGCGAAAGAAATCCAGCGCAACGCCTTGGCGAAGAGCCGGCCGCCGTGTAGAACCACGTGCACTTCCCTCGACCCTCTGTGGTGGATAGGGTGGCAGATAATGCTACTTGCGTAGTTACACCCATGTAACTAGCCTGAACCGTCCTGCCCAAGACCTAGTGGTTACCACAGGGGAGAAACCACTACATCTTGTGCGTGTGGATAACTCGGAGCGGGAGGGGAGTGCATATATGACCTCGTCGGGTCTGCGGATCGACCGTTGCTACACCAAGGCTGGCGCCGACCCTCTGGATGCTGTGGAGTGGGAGCTGCGGGATTCGAAGATCACCAACCCGGACGGATCCACCGTATTCGAGATGAAGGACGCGGAAGTCCCCGCGTCATGGTCTCAGGTGGCGTCGGACATCATCGCCTCCAAGTACTTCCGCAAAGCCGGCGTGCCCCAATACGACGCCGAAGGCAATCAAGTCTTCGACGCCGAAGGCAATCCACTCCTCGACTGTGAACGCTCGGCACGCCAGACGATCAGCAGGATGGCATCCACGTGGCGGTCCTGGGGTGAGAGCAACGGCTATTTCGCCACGGCAGCCGACGCCGACGCGTTCGAAGACGAGCTGAAGTACATGCTCGTCGACCAGGTCGCTTCCCCCAACAGCCCGCAGTGGTTCAACACTGGTCTCAACCGTGCCTACGGCATCACCGGGCCTGCCCAGGGTTTCTGGTATGTCGACCCCGACTCGGGAGAGCTGGTCGAGAGCGCCGATGCCTACAGCCGTCCGGCACCACACGCCTGTTTCATCCAGTCGGTCAAGGACGACCTGGTAAACCCGGGGGGGATCATGGACCTGTGGGTCCGCGAGGCCCGGC
Organism: uncultured Acidimicrobiia bacterium; assembly: GCA_964538725.1. Taxonomy (GTDB): domain Bacteria; phylum Actinomycetota; class Acidimicrobiia; order Spongiisociales; family JAOTWH01; genus CAZIEQ01. The sequence goes on from CAZIEQ010000004.1 coordinate 14,479, forward strand.
TCTACAAGTTCGGCAGCGGCAGCGGCAGCAACTTCTCCAACATTCGTGCCGAAGGGGAGCCACTCTCGGGGGGCGGCAAGTCGTCGGGATTGATGTCGTTCCTCAAGGTCGGCGACCGGGCCGCCGGTGCTATCAAGTCGGGGGGTACCACCCGTCGCGCAGCCAAGATGGTGATCCTCGATGTCGACCATCCAGACATCGAGAAGTTCGTCGACTGGAAAGTCGAGGAGGAACGCAAGGTTCGCGCCCTGGTCGCCGCCGGCTACAGCGCCGACTTCAACGGTGCTGCGTATGCCACCGTGTCGGGGCAGAACTCGAACAACTCGGTCAGGGTCAGCAACGAATTCCTCCAAGCGGTCATCGACGACGACGAATGGCACCTCACCGCACGCACCGACGGGTCGGTCATGAAGACGACAAGGGCCCGGGATCTCTGGTCTCGCATCTCCAATGCCGCCTGGGAATGCGCAGACCCCGGAGTGCAGTTCCACACCACGATCCAGGAGTGGCACACCTCACCGGCTGGTGGAGACATCCGGGCAACCAACCCGTGCTCTGAGTTCGTCTACCTGGACGACACCGCCTGCAACCTGGCGAGCCTGAACCTGGTCAAGTTCTACGACGACCAAACCGGCATCTTCGACGTCGAGTCTTTCCGCCATGTCATCCGGCTGTGGACGATCGTCCTGGAGATCTCGGTCACCATGGCACAGTTCCCCTCCGCCGAGATAGCCCGCCGCTCTTACGACTACCGGCCTCTCGGCCTCGGATACGCCAACCTGGGGTCACTGCTCATGCGGTCGGGGTTGGCCTACGACTCGGACGAGGCGCGGGCCATCACCGGGGCGATCACGGCGCTGCTGACCGGAACCGCATACGCCGCATCGGCTGAAATGGCGTCGATTATGGGGCCGTTCCCCCGCTTCGCTGAGAACCGTGAAGCGATGCTTCGCGTCATCCGCAATCACCGCCGCGCTGCATACGATGCCCCTCAAGAGGATTACGAGGGCGTGAGCCACTATGTGATGGGCATCGACGAACGAATCTGCCCGGCCGATCTCCTCGCGGGCGCCAGACGTTCTTGGGACGACGCCCTGGCGCTGGGCAAGCGTTTCGGCTATCGCAACGGACAGGCCACGGTGATCGCTCCCACCGGCACCATCGGGCTCCAGCTCGACTGTGACACGACAGGGGTGGAGCCCGATTTCGCCCTCGTCAAGTTCAAGAAGCTCTCAGGCGGCGGCTACTTCAAGATCGCCAACCAGTCGATCGCACCTGCGCTGCACCGCCTCGGATATACGGATGAGCAGATCGAGACGATGATCACCCACGTGGTGGGAACATCGACTCTCAGCGGCGCTCCCTTCGTCAACCGGGAATCACTGCGAGCCAAAGGCTTCACCGGTGCCGACATTGCGGCGGTAGAGACCGCCCTCCCCGGCGTTTTCGAACTCGGGTTCGCCTTCAATCGCTGGACGCTGGGAGACGAAACGATGCAGCGCCTCGGCTTCACCGAGCGTCAGTACACCGACCCATCCTTCAGCCTGCTCGCCGAGCTCGGCTTCTCCCCCGAAGGTGTCCAGGCCGCCAACGACACCATCTGCGGCCGGCAGACCATCGAGGGGGCTCCCGGACTCAAGGAGGAGCATCTGGCGGTATTCGACACCGCCAACCGCAACGGACGCTACGGCGAGCGTTTCATCCTCCATATGGGACACGTGCGGATGATGGCCGCCGCGCAGCCGTTCATCTGTGGGGCCATCAGCAAGACGATCAACTTGCCACACGAAGCCACAGTCGCCGACATCGAAGAGTGCTACCGGGCATCGTGGGAGCTCGGGCTGAAATCGGTTGCCCTCTACCGCGACGGCTGCAAAGCCTCGCAGCCGCTGTCCTCCTCCTCATTGGAGGAAGGAGCCTCCGAGGAAGAGGCCGAAGGGCTGACAGAAGCCATCGAAACGGATGTGTTGCTGGCGGCAGGAAGGCTCGATCCAGCCTCGGGATTGAGCCCCACACAGGCGTATGCCCACCGCCACCGGCCCCGTTTCACACTTCCCGCCCGCCGTCACGGCTTCACACAAGAAGCTCGCATCGGAGGTCACAAGGTGTTCCTCCGAACCGGTGAATACGACGACGGATCGTTGGGTGAGTTGTTCATCGACCTTGCCAAGGAGGGAGCGACGCTGCGCGGCATCCTGTCCTGTTTCGCCATCGCCGTCTCCAAGGGACTGCAATACGGCGTTCCCCTCGAGGAGTTCGTCGACACTTTCACGTTCCATACCTTCGAGCCGCGGGGCATGGTCGAAGGTCATCCCAACATCAAGATGGCCAACTCGATCGTCGACTACGTGTTCCGCTCCCTGGGTCTGGAATACCTGGGACGCACCGATCTGGTGCAAGTACCCCCCGTCGAAGATCGGTCGCTGCCCGAGCCCCCCAAGGGCCTCGCGGCCGAAGCGATCGGAAAGCAACTCGACCTGACGGCCGCCAAAATGGAGGTCGACATCAGAGCTCAGGTGCAGGCGGCTCGTTTCGTCGATGCCCCCGGTAACGGAGCCCTGTCCCCGGCGCCGAACGTGCCGGTAGCAGGTGGGAGTTCCACGGTTCAAGCGGGTTCGGTCCAGGCTGCGCTCGGAAGGATGATGGGTGACGCCCCGTTGTGTGACAACTGCGGTCATCTGACCGTGCGCAACGGCTCGTGTTACCGCTGCCTCAACTGCGGCAATTCATTGGGCTGCAGCTGAAGCCACCGGCCGCAGGTCAGCCTTCGTCATCTTCTGGCGGCGAGTCCCAGTCCTGGACATCCTTACCAGCTTCCCGGGCGAGGATGTCGAGGGCGGCCGTCGCTCCGGCCCCGGCAGAGATGATCGCCTGACTGCGGGTAGGTCGCGCCGATCTCCCAACGACATACACGCCCGGCAGGGAGGATCGGTACTCGCAGTCGACACGCGCACCGTCATCGCCGGCGGTGAGGCCGAGCGCAGAGGCGAGGGCGGCATTGCGCCCTTCGGACAGCACGATGTAGTCGGCCCGGAACTCACCGGACTCCGTGGTGAGAGTGAAGCCGGGGTCGGTGACGCTTATCGACTCCACTCGGTCCGCCCGCAGGTCGGCGCCGAAGCCGGCAACCTGGCGCCGGGCCACGGTTTGGAAGCTCGATCCCGACATCTCGGGTATCCCCAAGTAGTTGTACAGGTAGGCATGGCGCATCACGGTTTCGTCGGTGCCGAAGACGGCCGTTTCGTGGCCGGCCTTGGCCAGGAACAACGCCGCGCTGAGGCCACCCGGTCCGTCACCGACTATCGCCACCGTCGCCATCGATCCCTCCTCATGGGTTCTCCCAAACAACCCTCCCGGCCCCGGTTTCTGTTCCGCGGCGCGCTATAGCCTGCCGCCGATGGTGACCAGCGCCGGGATCCTCCTCTACCGTTACGTCGATGGACAGCTCGAGGTCCTCGTCGCTCATCCGGGCGGTCCTCTGTGGCGGAACCGCAACTTCGGAGCGTGGTCGATACCGAAAGGGCTCGTTGAGGACGGCGAGGATCTACTGTCGGCCGCGGTGCGAGAGTTCGCCGAGGAGACCGGGCATCTACCGGTGGGGCCCTTTCACTCCCTGGGAAAGATCACTCTCAAGTCGGCGAAGACGGTGGTCGCCTGGGCGGCACAAGGGGACTTCGACCCCGAGCGTCTCGACTCCAACACGTTCGACATGGAGTGGCCGCCCCGTTCGGGAGTGGTGCGGGCTTTCCCCGAGATCGACAGGGCACAGTGGGTGGAGCCGGCCGATGCGGTCCGGCTGTTGAACCCCGCCCAGTCCGAGTTCATCGACCGGCTGGTGGTGCTGCTCAGCTAGGAGCGTTATGGTCGGAATCTCCTCCGCCGCCGTCAGTGTCGATTGCTCACGGCACGTCGGAACGCAATGACGCGGCACGCCGCCGGGCAATCATGGCCAACACGCCGAACACACGGGGACAGGCTTTTCGAGTGCGTGAGGGGTGTGGGTTGAGTGGGCTCTACGGGGGTTTGCCGCCGGTGACGTAGCTGCGTCTGAGGTGGCTGGTCCATCTGTAAGTGCCGTCGGGTTGAGGCTGATATTCCCAGCCGTGGTGGCGGACGCGGTGGTGGCGGCGGCACAAAGGTGCGAGATGATCAACTGTGGTGGGGCCGCCGTGGGAGTAGGGGATGGGGTGACCGAGGTCGCAGCGGCTGGCGGGCATGCGGCATCCGGGGAACACGCAGGTCCCATCCCGACTGTGGACGATTCGGCGCTGAATGCTTGTGGGTCGGCGCCGGGTGACGCCGCTGCCGAGAGGTGCCCCCGTGTCAGGATGGGTGATGGTGTAACGCCACTCGGCGCCGCCCTGTTGTCCGGTCACCTGGCGGGCTATGTCGGCGATCACCGGCCCGTAGCCGTCCAGGTCTCCGGGACAGTCGCTGAGACCGGTCAGGGTCTCCAAATCGACGCGGATATCAACCACACCCCGCTCCGTACCCGCAATGGCATTACTGGAGCCTTGGAGGAGATCCAGCAAGATGTCCGCCCGCAGTTGATCGACGGATCTGGTCTCCCCATTGATGCTGAGACTGTGGGCGATCCGGTTGATCCTGCCGGTGATCGACGCCACCAGATGGGGCGGCAGATCAAAGGCCAACAAGTCGGCGGTTCCCGCCGCGGTGGCCTCACACACCACCCGGCGCCGCGCCACAGCATCCTCATAGCGCTGCCGGGCGTCGTCAGGGCTGGCCTGGATGCAGAGCCGGCGGAGGCGGGCCGAGAGCTGGCCTGTAGTGAGATCTGAGGCCTCGCCGATGATCTCATGCACCACGCTGCGGGCGGCCCCTTCTGGCAGGTGCTGAGTGCCGTAGGAGATCGTCCTAGCCCTGCGCACATCCAACTGGCCTGCGGCGAGCGCTTCCCACACCTGAGGAAGGCGTTCCTTCAGGTCCACGGCGAAGTCCAGCTGACTGTCGGCGGCTCTGCGGGTCAGACACAAGGCAGCACCGATTTCAGCTGCGGCACATGCGGTAGCCAGCTCGACATCGTCGTCCATTTCCTGCATAAGGTCGGAGACCGACGCCATGTCCTCATAGACATGAGCGGTGTAATGGGAAGCCATCCGTTGATGGGCCCGCAACACCACAATTCGGTCGTAGTGACGACAGGAACCGGACCCGCCGCTACCTGCTGCAATGGATCAGCAGCCGCCGTCTGCCGACTCAGAACGCCGCATCTGCCAGCTGCATGATGGCGCCGTCCTCACTCTCGGCGAGACGGCGCCGCAGCGCAGTCTTGGGGAGCACGTTGCGGGCGAAGAACCTGGCAGAGGCCACCTTGCCCTCGTAGAAGGCTCGGTCGGCGTCGTCGGAGTCCATCATCTTCTGCAACGCTATGCCCGCATGCACCAGCAGCCTCCATCCGACGAGGACCTCCGATGTCGATTCGAGCAGCGAGTTCGTGTGCAGCCCGACGGCATACATCTCGACCGGCTGCTGCTGCGCCTCCATCAGCATGCCGACCATGTGGCCCAGCTGGGCCTGCACATCTTCCAGAGCGGCCCCGAGCAGCCCCCGCTCCGCAGCCAGCGGATCATCGGGCCCGCCCGCCTTGACGAATTCCAGCACCTGTGCCGCCAGCCGGGACAGGGTGTCTCCCTTGTCACGCACTATCTTGCGAAAGAAGAGATCGAGCGCCTGTATGCCGGTAGTTCCTTCATACAACGTATCGATCTTGGCATCGCGGATGTACTGCTCAACGGGGAAATCCTCGGTGAAACCAGCACCTCCCAGCACCTGCAGCGATGAGGCGAGCAACTCGTACGCCTTCTCCGAGCTGTAGCCCTTGACCATGGGGAGCAGCAGATCGCAGAGCCGGCTCCACTCCGGCTGATCGCGGTGGATCATCGCCTGGTCCTGGGCCCACGCGGTATACATGACCAACGCCCGCAGGCCTTCGGCATGCGCCTTCTGCAACATCAGCATGCGTCTCACGTCCGGGTGGCGGATGATGGCAACCCGGGGGGAGGCCTTGTCCACGACCGCCTTCAGATCAGGCCCTTGAATCCTCTCCCGGGCGTATTCGAGAGCGCCGAGATAGCCGGTGGACAGGGTGGCAGCAGCTTTGATGCCGATCATCATGCGAGCATTCTCGATGACGCGGAACATCTGAGCGATGCCCTGGTGGACGTCGCCCACCAGGTAGCCGACGCAGGGCTGGTCCTGCCCGAAGGTGAGCTCGCATGTCGACGAACCGCGGATCCCCATCTTGTGCTCGACCTTGGTCGCCAACACGCCGTTGCGTTCACCGAGCGTGCCGTCGGCGTTCACCATGACTTTGGGAACGGCGAACAGGGAGAGTCCCTTGGTGCCCGGACCGGCACCTTCGGGACGTGCCAGGACTAGGTGCACGATATTGTCGCTGTAGTCATGCTCGCCCGAGGTAATAAACCGTTTCACCCCTTCGATGTGGTAGGTGTTGCCTTCCAACCGGATGGCTCTGGTCAGGCCCGCACCCACGTCGGAGCCGGCGTCGGGCTCGGTGAGGACCATGGTGCCGCCCCAGCGCCGCTCAACCATCATGCGCGCCAGCGCCTTCTGCTCGTCATTGCCGACCTCGTACAAGATCGCCGCCATCAGCGAGCCGATCGTGTAAAAGAAGGCCGCCGGGTTGGCGCCCACCAGCAGTTCGGCCGCCGACCAATACACCGATGCGGGCACCGGGGTGCCGCCGACGCCTGCGGGCAGCCCGAGCCGATCCCAGCCGCCGTCGTAGAACGCGTCCAGGCTGTGGCGCAATTCGGAGGAGAGCTCCACGTTGCCGGCCGCGTCCAGCTGCGGAGGGTTGCGGTCGGCTGATGTGAATGAGGCAGCAAACTCCTCACGCGCCAAGCGGTCCAGCTCATACAGGATGTCTTTCACCGCGTCGGCGTCGAAACCTTCGAAAACGTCGTCGTCTAGGTAATCCTCAACGTGGCTGACCTCGAAGATGTTGAAGAAGATGTCCCTTAGGTTCGTCTTGTAGTGACTCATAACCAACTTCTTGAGTGATCGTTCAATATAACGTCAAGGACTCGCCGAGATAATCCATCGAGGAGGAAGAGTGGCCCGCAACCGAACCGGCCATGCCACCCACCAACGGATCCTGAACGCGATCCGCAGCCTCATCGCCGAGGGTGGCCTGGAGGCGGTGACGATCCGCGCGGTTTGCGCCCGGGCCGCCATCCGCGCCGGGTCCTTCTACAACCTGTTCCCCGGCAAGGACCGTGCCGTGCTGGCCGTCATCGGCGACACGATCGCTGCTTATGACCCCGACCCAGACGCCGCCGGGGGATTCGGCGTCTCCGAGCTGGCCGATCAGTACGTCACGTTCGTGCAGATGCATCCCGATATAGCCCGCATCTACCTTCAGCTTGCCGTGGCCCAGCCCCGCCGCGGAAGGGAACTTGCCGCCCGCATCGCACGTCACAACGAAGTGCGGATCGCCCGTTTCGCCGCCGCCCTGGCGGCAGACGGCAGCGGATCCGACGGCGATCGGGCGCGCATTCTGGTGGCCGGACTCAACGGGCTGGCGCTCAACTGGCTTGTCGACCCGGGCCTCGACTTCCCGGGTCTTGCCAACCGCTTCGTCGCCGCGCTCGAATCCGCTCCCCACCCGCAGTGATCAAATCATCTGAGAAGCTGATTCTTCCCTCCGCCGTCTGCGCCGCAACCGGCGGCGGTAAGCCCGCCGCTCGTTGGCGGTCAGCCCGCCCCAGATGCCTGCAGACTGGCTGGTCTCCATGGCGAACTGCAAACAGTTCTCGCTCACCGGACACCCGCCGCAGATCGACTTGGCGACGTGGATCTGTTCGAAGTCGTCGCCGGAGAAGAACAGCGACGCATCATGACCACGGCACTCCGCCTGTTCATGCCATTCCGCTTCCCAGTCGAACGTCAACATGGCAACCCTCGTCGTCGTCAATCTTGGATCGGCCGACAGTCGGAGGGAGTTGAGTATCGATTAGCCGCCGCTGCTGCCGGCGCGGAGGACGGAGTCGCCCACAGGTCGAGGGTCGCAGCGATACCGGTGACCGCCCTCAGCATCAACAGGCGGGAATTCCGGACCGCACACGCGCGACAGAAAGGAGCCCTGCCCGGCCGGCGACGGCTGCAAACGCAACCACCGCGCGTCGCATCACGTCCACCTCAGGGTAGGGGACGCTCCTCCAGCTCAGCGTGCTCGTCGGCCATCACTCAGAGATAGACACCAGGCCTCTCCTCGGGGGTACCCGGCTGCAAGGCACGCCGCTGGATCTGTCGGAACTGCGCCTGGGCCATCAACTGCTGGGTCATCACTGCGGCCTGGATGCCGTTGAACAGCCCTTCGAGCCATCCCACGAGCTGTGCCTGCGCGATACGGATCTCCGACTCCGATGGGATCCCCTCGGCGAAGGGAACGAACACCTGCGTCAGCTCTTCGCGCAGGTCCTCGGACACGACTTCGCATATCTCTTCGACGGCGCGCTGGTATATCGCATGGAGCCGCTTGCGTCCCCGCTCGTCAACATCTGCGGTACGGGCCTCTTCGAGCATGGCCCTGGTCATGGAGGCGATGCGCATCAGCTTGCTGGGCTCGCTGACTGCTTTGGACAGCTCCTGGAAATTGTTCGCCGCCGTGTCCTCAACGACATCGGGCAGAACCTCCGCCGGTTGAGTGAGTCCGGATTCATCGATCATGGAGAGCCTTTCTGTCAAACCATCCTCTGAGTGCTACAACGCGGGAATGACCCCGGACCAATCCCGGTTTGCCTGGGGGTGAGCCGCCGGCAGCAGGTTTCCCGCAAGCGCGCCCGAGCCGAGGAGCGGCGCCGCGTCGCGCTTCGCCGTAAGCGTATCCGCATCGGGCTCACCGCAGGTGCGTCCGTCCTCGCCGTCGCCGGCTTGCTGGTGGCCTTCAAGCCCGGCCCGGCGCCCAGCGGTGCCACCGACCCCACGGCCTGGGACTTGCCGGCGCTCCACGGAGACACACGCGTAACCCTGGCCGGATTCAACGGCAAGCCGACGGTCGCCGCCTTCTTCGCCTCATGGTGCCCCCACTGCCGCAGGGAGCTGCCCGGATTCGCCGCCCTGTCCCGACAGGTTGGCGACCAGGTCAACTTCGTTGGAATCAACACACAGGACAACGGCAACGGCTCAGGCCTTGCCGAGACTTCAGGAATCGATGCCTGGCCGCTGGCAAGGGATGTCGGCGGTGCCGACGGGCGCGGCCTGTCAACCGCCTTCGGAGCCCGCGGCATGCCCCTCACCGTCATCTACGGACCGGCCGGCGACGTGGTCGATATCAACCGCGGCGTCGTGTCGGCGGAGCAACTGGCAACCAAGCTGTCGACGTTCTTCGGCATCACAACGTCCTAGCCGGCGCATGGCGATCGGGTTTCAGGCAGACCCATATCGCAGCCAGTCGAGGAAGCGCTCCTGCGGCCACGTGTTCACCACCCTCTCGGCTTCCACCCATCCCCCCTGTGCATACAGGACGCCGTAGCGGTGACGCACCAGATCGGAGGGATGATGAGCGTCGGTGGCGATCATGAACAGCACATCGCGGTGCCGGGCCCGGCGCATCACTTCTCTGGTGGCGTCGAGACGGTCGATGGAGCCGTTGATCTCGATGACGCAGCGGGTGTCTTCTGCAGTATCGAGAATCATGTCGACGTCGAACTCAATTCCGGGACGGCGGCCGAGCTTCCTACCCGACAGATGCCCGACGGCGTGCACCGATGGGTGGCGCATCGCCGCGGCCAGGCGCGCCGTCTGCACATCGGCCGGAAGGTCGAAGTGGGAGTGAATCGACGCCACACACCAGTCGAACCCGGTTAGAAAGCCCGGGTCGTAGTCAACGCTGCCGTCCGGGCCGACATTCAGCTCACAGCCGTGCAGCAGTGCCATACCGGTGTGGATCTTCCCAAAGGCGCGTAGCCGGTCTCTCTGCGCGAGCATTCGGTGGCGGGACAGGCCGTTGATGGCCAGGTTCTCCCCGTGGTCGGTGACTGCAACGTATTCCCATCCGGCGTCCGACGCTGCAGCCAGCATCGTCTCCATCGACGCCCGGCCGTCACCCGACCAGTCGGTATGGAAGTGGAGGTCACCGCGAAGATCGTGTGCTCCGACGACGTCTGGCAGGTCTCCCCGGCTTGCCAGCTCCACCTCATCGCGGCCCTCCCGCAGCGGCGGTGGTATCCATGCCAGCCCAAGTGCCCGGTAGATCTCGTCTTCGTCTCCATCCTCCAGCACCACCCCGCCATTCACATCTGCCAATGCATACTCGTTGAGAAGCAACCCGCGGTCGGCAGCGCGCTGCCGCAGCTGGATGTTGTGCCCCTTGGAACCGGTGAAGTAGAGAACGGCAGCGCCAAACTGGTGTGGTGCCACCACTCGGAGGTCCACCTGCAGTCCGCCGCGGATGAGGATTGCCGCCTTCGACTCCCCGCGGGCCACCACCTCGGCGACCAGCGGATGGTGGAGAAACGCATCAATCACCGCGGCAGCGTCCCGGGCGGCAACGACGACGTCGACGTCGCCGACGCTTTCGTTGAAACGGCGCAGGCTGCCGCACGGCTCGACGGCGGTCACACCGGGAACCCGGGCCATGTCGGCCACCAGCTCGTCGGCGATGGCGACTGCAATGCCGATCGGTGTGCGTCGGTCTTTGCCGTGCAGCCCCAGCCTGTCTATGGAACGCGCCATCTTCTGCTCCGATTTGACGCCCAAACCGCGAACGCGCCGAACCTTCCCCTCTGCAAGCGCACGCCGCAGGTCTGTCACCGACTCGACTCCAAGCTCGTCACGCAACAGCAGCACTGTCTTCGGCCCCAACCCGGGAATGCGGGTCAGATCCACCAAGGGAGGCGGGTACGCGACGCGTAGCTTCTCGAGGCGCCGCGTGGTTCCTGTCTCGACCAGATCGCGGATTGTGCGGGCGATTCCCTTACCGATGGCCGGGATGCCCACCAGGTCCTGTTCGGACATGTCGGCAACGTCTGTGGTGAGCTCTGTGACTGCTCCCAGCGCTTTCTCATAGGCACGTACACGAAAGGCCTGCGGGTTGCCTTCGTCGATCCGGAGCAGAGTGACCATCTCGCCGAGGAGCCGGATGATCTCGGTGTTGCTCACCGGTGCGGCAGTTGGCTCATCCCCCAGTGGCGGCCTCGCCGAGCTCTTCCACCGAGCCCGCAACCAGCTCGGCAAACCGGTCGAGGTCGTCGACCTGGTCCCAATCTGCACTCAGACCCCAAGGCACCGTGCCGTTGTAGGAGAAGAGGGCCACCCCGACACCGTGATTCATCCATAGAGGCACCATCGGATACTGCGCCAGCATCTCTGCCTCCAGCAGATACAGAGGAATCTGAGGGCCCGGAACGTTGGTCACCGTCATGTTGAACGGCCGGATAGCGGCTCCGGCGAGGCGCACTCCCAGGGACAGCAGGGTCAATGGCATGTAGGAGCCCATCTGTGTGAGCAGAGACGCCCCCAATGCGTGGCGCTCCCGCTTCAGCCGGCGAGTGGATTGCATAACCTGCATGTGGCGAGCGACCGGGTCTTCTTCGTCGATGGGCAGGTCGAGCAACCACATCGCAACCCGGTTGCCCTCACCACTCCTGTCGGTCTGGGAGCGAACGCTCACCGGTGCCATCACCCGATAATCGAGACCGGTGACGTCGGTGTCGTGTTCGCTGAGGTAGGCCCGCACCGCCCCGGCAACGACGGCCAGCACGGCATCGTTTACGGTCCCCCCCAGCCCATCCTTGATTGCCTTCAAGTCGGCTACAGGGGTGGACATCCACTCAAAACGGCGGTGGGGGCCGATGGTGCGGTTGACGGGAGTCGGGGAGGCCTTGGTGAACCATCCGCTACGCGCACTGTCCCACATCGCCCGGCCGCGGGCCTCCAATTCACTGCGGGCATCACCGGTGGCCTCCACGAAGTGGCGGAACCCTTTTGCGAAGTGGAGTGGGAGTTGGGCCCAGCGCGCCATCTCGTCGGCGACCAACGTCACCCCACTGGGAGCCGGACGGGGTTCGAAAGGCACCGGCTCCTCGACTCTGTCGGCAGGGGCAAGATTCATGATCACCTTGAGCAGATCAACCCCGGCGACGCCGTCGATCATGCAGTGGTGAACCTTGACGATGAATGCGAAACGGTCACCGTCGAGCCCTTCGGTGACCACCATCTCCCACAGCGGCTTCGATCTGTCGAGTTGCTGGGCGAAGAGACGAGCCGCCAGAGCCTTCAACTCTTCCTCGGTGCCCGGTTGCGGCAGGCTGGTGTGGCGGATGTGATAACCGATGTTGAAATGCTCGTCGTCGACCCACACCGGATGTCGTTCCAACGGAATCCACGCCAGGCGCTGGCGGTACCGGGGAACGAGATGCAGGCGGCCGGCAATGAACCGACGAATGCGCTCGATGTCGATTCCTCCACCTGCGGTCCGTAGCGGCGCCGCGTCGTAGATCTGGATGGCCATGATGTGCATGTGGCTGTTGGGCCGTTCCAGGGTCAGAAAGGAGCTATCGAGGAACGAGAGGCGCTCGTAGTAGGTGGCAGCCATCCGCCCAGCGTACTGAAGTAACAGCAGTCCGCTGCACGGCAGTCATGTATGTTGTTTAACGATGGTAGAACGCGAAATAAAACCCTTTGGGAAACTTGAGATGGGGCTGGAGAGGTGTTAGGAACCATGGCATGGACGCTTTCGATCATCCCGACCTTGCCGAGGTGGGGGCCCGCATGCGCCGGCATCTGGCCGACGTCGTCGCCGCGGAGAGATGGGCGGCGCGTATCGCCGCCAGGCGACAACGGAGCCTGCGCGACCTGCTCATCGATGCCGAAGATCGTGACGCCGACGTGACCATCACAACCGCCACCGGGAATGCGGTGGATGGGGCGGTGATAGCCGTCGGTTCCGACCATGTGTGCATCGCCACTTCCGACCGGGTGGCAGTAGTCGCAATACCTGCGGTTGTGGCGGTCGAGTTCCCCGCCTGAAGTCGCCCGGCACGGCCGGGAGGACATCGCTTCGCTTTGGCTATGCGACCCGGCTGCATACGGCGTCCTGCCTACGCTGACACCGTGCACGACAACAGCGGCCTGCGCAGGAACTCCGTTGCCTCGGGCGTGGTGGCATCACTGTGGATCGTGCTTGTCTGGGGTCGTCCCGACACCACCTTTCACGTTGCGCCCATTCTCGTCGCCGGTGCTCTTCCCATCGCCCATCGGGTTCGCTCGGGACGCCTCGCAACCGATGAAGCCGCCGCCGCCGCCTTGGTGGGAATCTTCACCGTGATCCTCGTGACGCTGGCGCTGGCCTGGTCGGGAAAGTTGCTCGGGCCGTCAGTGCTGCCCTTCGGTGGACCTGCGGTGGAGGCGGTCGCCTTCGGATTCGCCGGAGGAGTGGCTGCCGCCGCGGTGGCGTCATTCGAGCCCTGAAGCGCACACGGTGACGCCCGGTGTGAGCGAACCACCGATCTCCCGCCTTCTTCTAGGTTCTCATCATCGCCCCAAGCATGACCGACCTCTTCGTTGCCCACGTCGGCGTGCGGCTACATGTGCGTGTCGTCGGTGACGGCGCGCCGGTGGTCGTGCTCCACGGCTTCACCGGCTCGATCGAAACGATGCATGACATCAGCGATGCCCTGGCAACCACCCGCAGGGTGGTTGCAGTTGATCTGCTCGGCCACGGGATGTCGGACGCACCGGTGGAGACCGCAGCGTATGCAATGGAGGCCGAGGCCTCCCGGCTGCTGGCAGTACTCGACCACTTGAGATTCGCCACCGTCGATGTCGTCGGCTTCTCGATGGGGGGACGGGTCGCGCTTTCGCTTGGCGTAGCCGCGCCGCAGCGAATCTCCTCACTGGTATTGATCGGCGCCAGGGCCGGCTTTACCGATGGTCCCGAACGAGCCGCCCGGGTCGGTGCCGACGCCGCCCTGGCAAACCGAGTCGAAACCGTCGGTGTCGCAGCATTCGTCGACGAGTTCTACTCCCAGCCCATGTTCGCATCGAGATGCCGCCTCGGGCAGGATGCACTTGCCGCCGATCGACAACGCCGATTGCAGGCGACGCCTCAAGGGCTGGCGGGAAGCCTGCGTGGAGCCGGGGCCGGTGCCATGGCCCCTCTACAGCATGATCTGGGCGGTCTGACCGTTCCGACGCTGCTGGTCGTCGGTGAGGAAGACGATGTGCGGTTTCACACTGCCGCAGCCGAGATCGCAGCACTGGCTCCCGAAACGTCCGTTGCGATCGTGCCCGGCGCAGGACACGCGGCCCACATGGAAAACCCGGCTGCAGTCCTGGACGCAACGAAGCGTTTCTGGGGCACCCTCCTTCGCTAGGAGCAGGGACATGCCTCAGCCGTACAGCGGCCGGATCAACTCAGGCACGTTGTTGGCCACCTTGTTGACCAGCGTCGACACGGGATACTCGGTCAAAGGGACTGTGGGACCTCCGACGATGGCCATCGCCTCTTCGGGGTCCTGCAGGTCTTCGGCCAGCCACC
>CAZIEQ010000005.1:0-28598 GCA_964538725.1 uncultured Acidimicrobiia bacterium
GGCCGTGCGGCCGGCCCCCCAAAAACCCCTCCCCCGCGGTGGGGGCGGTTTCCCGAAAGAAGCCCCGGGGGAGCCGATAGGACGGAGGCCGATGCCGCCCGATTCGAGCCCGGCAATGGTCCGGGCTCTGCCGTCGTTCGAAGCGTTCTACGAGCGTGAGTACCGGGCGGTCGTCGGGCTGGCCTATGCACTGTCGGGGAGCCGATTTGCAGCCGAAGACATCGCACAGGACGCCTTTGTGGCAGCGCACCGGGTCTGGGGACGGGTCGGCATGTATGACTCTCCGGGCGCCTGGGTGAGGCGCGTCGTGTCCAATCTGTCGGTGTCCCAGTTCCGCAAGCGGACCAGGGAAGCGCGTGCTCTGGCGCGCATCGCTCTGCGCCGGTCGGATGCCCTGCCGCCGCTCCCCGAGCCCGACGACGACTTCTGGAAGCACGTGCGCGCCCTTCCCAGACGGCAGGCGCAGGCCATCGCTCTCTTCTACCTGGAGGACCGTTCGGTGGCGGACATCGCCGAGATCCTCGACTGTGCCGAGAACACGGTGAAGGTGCATCTTCACAAAGGTCGCAAGACGCTTGCCGCCAAGCTCGGCGACGAGGTGGAGTCGTGAACGTCGATACGCGCGCCCGCCGGGCCGCCGCCGCTGTGAGGTCGGCGGTCGAGGTGAGCCCGCCGTCGATGGCTGCGGTCGCAGGGCGCCGCCGCTTCGACTTTCTCGCCAACGTTGTCCTGGCGGGAGCCGCTGCAGTCGCCGTGTTCTTCCTCGCCGGGTTCGTGCGCGGCCCAGAGGCCGGGGACGCCGCCCAGCCGTCGCCGGTGCCCACACCTGCGGTCGTCGAGACCACGACGACGACCACGACCGCTGCGGAGACGACGACCACGGCGGCCGTGGCAGAGACCGTGCCGACGGCGGTGCCCATCCCGCAGCCGGCGGCCACATCGACGACGACTACCGTCGCAACCACCTCTACAACGACCACGCAGCCGGGGGACACCACTCCGCCGGAGATCATCGTCACCGTGCCCGAGGACGGGGCGCACACCGATGCTGAAGTGTTCCAATTCCGCGGCGTCACCGAGCCGGGGGCGACGGTGTTCTCGGGGGTATGGCAGGCCGACGTCGACTCCGAGGGACATTGGGCGCTGGTGCTGGTGCTGACGCCGGGGCGGAACACGGTTCGCTTCACAGCGGCCGACGCTTCCGGCAACGAGGCGTCGGCAGCCGTCACCATCACTTACGACGAGCCCGGCGGGGACGAGTTCGTGTTCACTGCCCACCAGACGTACGGCTCATGTGCGGAGAATCCGCCGTACGACGTCTTCTACGGCACCGGCACACCGGGGACTGTCATCGCCGTGGCGTCCCCGTACGGAGGAGGCAGCACCGAGGTGGACGATTCGGGGAACTGGGAGATACGTGTCGAGTTCCCCGAATCCCCCTTTGATGAGATGTTCGAGGTAGTCATCGAAGGCGAAGGCGGCCGCAAGGCCTTCACCTTCATCCACACCGGGTAGACGGCCGCCGTTAGCCTGCCGCCGATGCGGGTCGGAGATGTTCTCCAAGCTCTCGACCGCCGGGCAGGGCCGGCCAAGGCCGCCGGATGGGATCCGGTGGGTCTGCAGGTGGGAGAGCCGTCTGCCCAGGTGCGGCGAGCAGCAGTGTGTCACGACGTCACCGAGTCGGTGGTGGAACGCTGCCTGGGCGAAGACGTGGACCTGTTGGTGACCTACCACCCGCTGCTGTTTCGACCCATACGCCGGCTCGTCGCAGGGGCAACACCCGGCGGACGTGCCCTCCGTCTGGCAGCGGCGGGTGTTGCCGTGGCTGCAGTCCACACCGCATGGGATGCGGCAAGGGGAGGCACCGCCGATTCCCTTGCCGAGGCGCTCGGTGTGGCGGAAGTGACCGGCTTCGGTCCCTTGTGGGGACCTGAATCGACCAAGGTCGTCACCTTCGTGCCGGACCGTGAAGGCGAAGTGGTAGCGGATGCCATGGCCGCCGCAGGAGGTGGTCGGATCGGCAACTACTCCGGATGTTTCTTTCGTGCCGCAGGAACCGGAATCTTCACACCGCTGCCGGGTGCCGACCCGCATGCAGGCGCAGTCGGCGAACGGTCTACTGAATCCGAAATACGCATCGAGATGAACGTGCCCGCGGCCCGACTCGATGCGGTGGTTGCCGCCCTGGTGGCAGTCCACCCCTACGAAGATCCCGCATACGACATCTACCAGCGGCGGGGAGACGCCGGCTTCGTGGGCAGGGTGGGGACGGTCGCATCAACCGATCTTCGCAGCCTCGCTGGGGTGGTGGGCGACGTCCTGGGCGGCACGCTGCGAGTCGCCGGCCCTCCGCAGAAGAGCATCGAGCGGGTGGCGGTGATACCCGGTTCCGGCAGCGAGTTCATCGACGATGCGCTGGCGACACGCGCCGACGCCATCATTACCGGCGACGTTTCCCATCATCGCGCCATGGACACCGTTGACGCCGGCATGGCGGTTCTCGACCCGGGGCATCAGGCCACCGAACAACCCGGCGTACGAGCGCTCTACGCTGCGGTGGCGGACATCGTCGACACCCCGCTCGACTTCACCAACGACGGCGGGCCGTACTGGGAGACATCTTGGAAGAGCTGATGAGCCTCGCCGACCTCCTCGACTTGCAGGCGGTTGACCTCGACATAGACCGGCTGCTGCACCGGCGGGAAACAGTTCCCGAGATTGAACGGCACCGGGTCGCGTCCGCAGCGCTGACGACCCTCGAGCGGCGGGCGGCATTCGCTGAAGAGGAGCGGGCGGCGGTCGTCAAAACCATCGACAGGGCAGAAGACGAGTTGGTACTCCTCACCGAGAAGGCCGAACAGGAGGAGCGGCGTCTGTACGCCGGCTCGCTGACGGCTCGGGAGGCGACACACATGCGCGACGAAGTGCAGATGCTGCGGCGCCAGATCTCCGAGAAGGAAGACGCCCTGTTGGAGCTGATGGAGGCGCGGGAAGTGTGCGAAGGAGGCCTGGCCGCGCTTTCCGATGAGAGGAAAGCGAAGATCATCGACGTGGAAGCTCTCCAGGCCAGCATCGACGAGCAGTGGCACGAGCTTGATATCGAGCTGGGCCGCAAGGAGAGCCGCAAAGCGACCATCGTGCCGTCGATAGATGGAGAGCTGCTCGAGCTCTATGAGAAGCTACGGCAGACCAAGACTGCCGGTGTGGCGGTGGGCATACTCCGGGACGGCGTCTGCGGGGCATGCCACATAACCCTGTCGCCTGGCGAGCAGCACGAAGCCCTCGCCGAAGAGCCGCCGCGATGTGTCCACTGCCGCTGCATACTGGTTCCGTGACCCTGCGGTTCGTCATATACACCGACGGTGCCGCCCGGGGAAACCCCGGCCCTGCGGCCATCGGAGCGGTCCTTTATGCCGACTCCGGCGGCGAGCTGACACCTGCCGCCACCATCTCGGAGGCGATCGGTGACACCACGAACAACGTCGCCGAGTACCGCGCCGTGGTCGCCGCGCTGCACGCCGCACGCGACGCCGGTGCACTCGACGTGGAACTGCGGTCAGACAGCCAGTTGCTGGTGCGCCAGCTCACGGGCGCCTACCGGGTGAAGGCCACACATCTGCAGCCACTGCATGCCGAAGCACTTGCCGTGGCTGCACATTTCGACCGTTTCACTGTTCGTCACGTGTTCCGGGAGGAGAACAGCGAAGCCGACGCGCTGGCCAACGCAGCCCTCGACCGATGATCCTGTGGCATGTCGGCGGCACCATCGCAGCAGTGAGATACGTCTTCCGCGACCCAGCTATGGACCTGCGCTTCCCGGCAGTGGGCGCGGTACTGCCCAACCTGGTGGACAAGCCGGTCGGTTTGTTGCTGTGGAATGACCGTTTCGGCACCGGACGGCTGTGGGGCCACACGCTCGTGTTCTCCGTCGTCCTGCTGGTAGCAGTCATGACATTGACCCGACGTGGCTCTTTGGCCCGCAGGCAATGGCTGGGACTCCCCATCGGGACGTTGCTGCACCTATTGCTCGACGGCATGTGGTCCAGCCCGGAGACGTTCTGGTGGCCGCTGGCCGGGTCGTCCTTTCCCGTGATGGAGCCCTCAACCCTCGCTGGGCTCGCCATCGAGAGGATCACCACTCCGGCGGCTCTCGTCGGGGAAGCCGCCGGCCTCGCCTACCTGACCTACCTCTGGCTGATCAAGGCCGGAGACGCTGCCACCCGCAGACGGATCCTCCGCACCGGAACCATCCCCTTCGACAACTGACGGCCGCGAGCGAAGCAGCATCCGTATCGCAGTTATGAGCAGCAGCACCGAAAACAGGCGACGCAGCAGAGTCTCGTCGATGTCTTGCGCCAGCCAGCCGCCCAGCAGCCCGCCGGCGACACCGCCGCAACCGATCGCCGCCGCCAGTTTGAAATCGACCCTGCCCGCCCTGGCATGGGTGATCGCCCCCACCAGCACGGTGGGCACTATCACCGCCAATGAAGTTCCCTGAGCGAGGTGCTGGCTGAAGGAGAAGATGACAGCGAGCGCGGGGACGAAGACGAGACCGCCGCCGATGCCGAGAGAGGAGGCGAGACTGCCGGCTGCGAAGCCGACCAGAACCGTGGCCACACCTTGCCACATCAGATGGCGAGTTTCACTGCCGACGCCAACAACAAGATCACGAACGCCCGAGACAGCCAGTCGGCAGGAACGCGGGCGATGAGACGGGCGCCGGTGTAAGCGCCTACACCTGCGCCGAGGAACAGCGCCCCGGCGGCGCTCCAATCGACGTTGCCCTCCACTGCGAAGGGGATCATGGCGGCACCGGCGGTAGCAATGATTGCGGTCACCGAAGTCGCGTGTGCGATGTGCTGGGAGACTCCCAGCCACAGTACGAGGCCGGGAACTATGACGATGCCGCCTCCCACGCCAAGCAACCCGCCGACGACACCGGCAACCAGACCCAATGCGGCGGCGCGCGAGATCTTCGTCACCGGCCGAGGCTACCCGCGGCTCTCCCTAGGCTCGGGGAGCGTCCTACCTGGAGGAGGACACTGTGCGCATCGCTTTGAGCCCGACGACTCCGGGCCTGACGGCCGACCGCCTCGTTGCCATGTGTGTTGCCGCCGAGGAATGGGGATACCGCGAGGCTTGGCTGTCGGAGGTCAGCGGCCCGGAGGCTTTCACCATGGCCGGCGCCGTCGCCACGGCAACCAGCAGAATGGAGCTGGGAGTGGCGGTAGTGCCCGCGGTCACCCGCACTCCGGCGGTGCTCGCCATGGGTTCGGTCACCGTGTCGCATCTGCTGGAGGGCCGTCCTTTTCATCTCGGCATCGGGTCGTCTTCGGAGCTCATCGTGTCCTCCTGGCACGGGCGTCCTTTCCATCCACCGTTCACGCTGGTTCGGGAGACGCTGGCGGCCACCGCGGCGGCCTTGGCGGGACGGCGGGACCACGAGGGGAGTCACATCACGATGAGCCGCTTCACCCCGTGGAGCCGGGCGACGGGGCCGGTTGACCTGTATGTGGGTGCCCTCGGGGAACGCATGCTGCGTCTCGCCGGCACCGAAGCTGCCGGAGTCTGCCTCAACCTGATGCCGCCACAGGCAGTGGTCCGGCAGAGATCGGCCATCACCGAGGCTGCGGCCGCGGCCGGCCGTTCCCCGCACCGGGTTCGGATGATGGCCAGACTCCATGTGGTCCCCAACGACGATGTCGATGCGGCACGGGCAGTAGTGCGGCACGGCTTCGCCCCCTACTTCGCCCAGCCCGTCTACAACCGATTCCTCGCCTGGTGCGGCTTCCCCGAAGAGGCTGCCGCCATCGCCGCCGGGTTTGCAGACGGCGATCGGGAGCGGGTCGCCGCGGCGATGCACACCGCCGTGGTGGATGCGGTTGCCGTCGTGGGCTCTCTGTCACGAATCAGGGGCCGCCTCGAGGAGTACGACGCCGCCGGCCTCGACGTGGCCGCCCTCAATGTGATCTCCTCCGATCCTGTCCCGACGCTGGCGGCGCTCGGCCCGAAGGGTTGACGTTGCCGCGCCGGCTCGCCGCCGTTGTCGCCATCACACTGGCGGCGGCCTGCAGCGGTACTGGGGAAACGACGACCACCACCGCCGGCACCGTGGCGCCGGGTGCCACCAGCGCGCAGGAGGCGGTGCGTTCTTGGATCGGGGCCGTCTCCACAGGGCGTTATCAAGATGCCAGCGATCTGGTACCGGACGACCAGCTGGTGGTGATCATCGGGATCGAAAACGGGCTCGGCCCGGCGGCGATCGCCACCATGGCTGAGGCCGGAGTGGCGGCCGAAACGCTACGGGACTACTGGGCGGGATTCGAAGCGAGTTTCGCCGAGGCGTCGGGCTTGGCAGTCACCGCCCTCGACGTAGGCGAAGCCGCGCCTTTCGAAACCGCCGACGGCTCATACGCCGCTGTGGAGATCTTCTTCCCCGAGCGCATCGGAGACTCGGAGATCATCGTCGTGGAACGGCCGGGCGGATGGCAGGTCGATCTGATGGCCGTCATCGGCCCGAGCCTGGTGAGGCAGATGCGCAGCCTGCTGATCGGACTGCCTCAGACCATCGAAGGCGATGTGGTTCGCAGCCTGCTGCACGACATGACACCATCGCTGCGTGCCGCCCTCGCCCGTCCCGGCGTCGACGCCCTGCCGCTGGAGTATCGCGCCGAGCTGGTGCAGCTCGTCGGGTTCCTTGACAGCTGACGGGCATCGTTCCCGGCGGCCGTTTGCATTCGCCATCCCGCAACATGCATTCTGTCTTCATGCGGCGCGCCGACTCTCCGGCATTGGAACCGATCCTCGGAGACGCCTTCGGCATGGCGCTCGACGCGTATCTGCGCGGAGAAGACAAAGGCGAGCACGCGGTGGAGCGCCACGACGGTCTCCTCGAGTGGATGACGGCAGAGCCTTACTTCGGCGGGCCCACCGCGTGGCTGGATGTGGAATCGACCGTTGCCGACCGCTGCGTTGGCGCTGTTCTCGACATCGGAGCCGGAGCAGGCCGCTTTGCACTGGAGCTGCAGGAGCGGGGACACCGCGTCGTTGCGCTCGACATCTCCCACGGTGCCGTCGAGGTCTGCCGCCGGCGGGGAGTGAGCGAGACGTTCGAGGGCACCATCTTTGACCTCGGGGAGGAGCAGCGCTCCGACACGTTCCGGGCGATGGGCAACACCCTGGGACTCCTCGGGTCTGCCGCCGCTGCCCCCGGCTTTCTGCTTCGATTGGCCGCAATGGCCAACCCCGGGGCTCGGCTGTTGGGGACGGGGCGGGACGCCATGGCGACTGCAGATCCCGCCCATCTGCGCTATCACGAGTTCAACCGCAGCCGGGGCAGCACCTCCGCCCCCAGCATTTCGATGAGATCCTCCTGATCGAGCGCCGTCATCTGCACGACGACCGTGTCTGCTTCCAGTTCAGTGACCAGCGGCCGGTACACCGCCACGATCTCGTCGGGGCTGGCGGCGATCGGATAGCTGTCGAGGATCTCGTCGCGGGGCATCGAGTCGGCCTTCTCCCGCAGCTCGGCCGGGTCGACGGCACCGAGTCGCCCCGGTGCCCGCAGGCCCCGCCAGGGCCGCAGCGCCTCCCAAGCCTGGCCTCGATCACCGGCGAAAACTGCCCAGCGGGTTGCCATCAGACGTGGCCGGGACCTTCCGGCCTCGGCAGCCGCCTCACGCGCCGGTGCGATGACCCTGGCCGCAGTGGCGGCAGGTTCGCGGACACTGCTGATGATGCCGTCGGCCTTGCGGGCAGCCAACGCGGCGGATTTGGGTCCACCCGCCGCCATCCACAGTGGCACCGCCCTCCGCGGCGGGCTGTACAGGCGGGCCCGTTCAGTCGAGTAATGCTCCCCCCGATACGTCAGCCTGTCACCGGCGAGGAGGCTGCCGATGATGTCCAGAGCCTCCTCCATCCTCGCCGCCCGGCCGTCGTAGGCGGGGAACGGGTATCCCAGCGGACCTTCGTTGAGGTTCTCCCCGGTACCAACCCCCAGCTCGAACCTTCCCCCCGAGAGGCGGTCGACGGTGGCGGCGGCCTGGGCGACGACACCGGGGTGGTAGCGGAACAGTGGTGTGCTGACCGTGGTGACCAAAGCGACGTGTGAGGTCCGAACCGCCATCGCTCCCAGCGTCGCATAGGCGAACCCGCCAGCCCCCACGTCGTCGACCCAGGGATGGAAATGCTCCGACACCGCAACACCGTCGAAGCCGGCAGCTTCAGCACGAACTGCATGCTCCACCAGCACCTCCGGCTGAAACTGCTCGTGTCCACAGAAGTAGAACAACCTCGGCACGCCTCTCCTCGGTAGGGTCGGCGGAGCCTACGACAACCGGAAACCTTCATCGGACACCGGATGTCGAACAGTGGCGAGGGTCGAAGACATACGGGAGGTAGACATCCATGACAGATGAAGTTCGCTCACTGATTGCCGAGTTTCTCGGCACTTTCATTCTGGTACTCGTCGGTACGACCGTCATCGTCAGCACCGGTGGCGGGTCGGCACCGGTGCTGCTCATCGGGCTCGGCTTCGGCCTGGCACTGATGGCAGGGCTATACGCGTTCGGTGGAATCTCCGGAGGGCATTTCAACCCCGCAGTCAGCCTGGCAGCGATGCTGGACCGGCGCATCGACATCGCCACCATGATTCAGTATTGGATCGTGCAACTTGCAGGAGCAGTAGCCGGCTCGCTGGCAGTGTTGGTCGCCGCCAGAACCGACGGACAAGAACTGGTGGCGCAGACCGTCACCGGGTTCGCCGACGGGTTGACCAAGACCGCGTTCCTCACCGAGGTGTACGTGACCGCCATCTTCGTCATGGTGATCCTGGCCGCCACCAAGAAGGCCGGCCTCACCGCCGGTGCCATCGCAGGCATCAGCCTCACCCTGGCCGCAAGCCACTTCGCGGCGCTGACCATCAGTGGGGCTTCGCTGAACCCGGCCCGCAGCTTCGGCCCTGCTCTGATCGGCAACGAGTGGGAAGGTTTCTGGCTCTATGTGGTGGCACCGCTGGTAGGTGCCATCGCCGGTTGGATACTGCACACGTTGGCGACGACAGGAAAGGTCGAGATACCCGACGTCACCTGAGACTGGGGAGTGAGCGCTGCCGCGCTCAAGCGCTGCCGCGCTCACTCCGATAGTGCTCCTAGAGGGGAGGTGGCGATCATCAGCGGTGAGGAACTGTCGATGGCGGGAGGCTCCGCCCCCATGCCACGGCTGCTTCTGGTAGAGGACAACCCTGTGCATGCACGCCTCGTGTTCGGCATGCTGGCGGATGCATGGCGGGACGCGGGAGAGCAGGTGGCCCATGTGCGCACCTTCGCCGACGCCATCGAGGTGCTGCGTTCAACGCCCCCTGAATGTGTCCTTCTCGACCTGGTGCTTCCCGACGCCGAAGGTCTGGAAGCCGTCTACGAGGTGCGTCAGGTGGCACCATCGGTGCCGGTGGTCGTCATGTCCGCCCATGACGATGAAACCCTCGCCGTGCGTGCCGTCGACGAAGGAGCCGAGGATTATCTGGTCAAGGGGAAGGTCGATGCCCACGGGCTGCGCAGGGCCGTGATCTACGCCATCGAACGGTCACGACGCAACGAGCGTCCCGACCCTGCAGTGATCGCCGCCGGCGACGACGACCTGGGAACCGGAACCGCCTTCTTCGACCTGGACGGGACGATCCATCATGCCGACCGCGTCGCATGCCGTCTCTTCGACCGCAAACCCCATGAGCTTGCAGACGCCGCCCAGCAGCTGATACATCCCGACGACGCCGCTCAACTCAGCAACGCCATGGGGGCGGTGCATGCTTTCGGTCAGGGCCCTGCCGAGCTGCCGCTGCGTCTCCGGCTGTCCGACGGCTCGGAGCGGCGCGTCGTTGCTCGGGCCTCCCTGCTCTACGGGGGTGATGGCAGTCCCAGCGGCTTCGCAGTCCAGATGGCGGCGGAGATGTTTCGTGGTGGGGGGTTGCCGTCAGACGACAGCTCGGGGACCGGCCGTTCCTGGGAGGTAATGACGTAGGGTTCGCGGTGCGAGCCTGCTGTCGATGTTCAGCTTCCGCTTCGGCCGGTGGGAAGGTGGCGCCGTGGCCGAACTGTTGTTTCCCCGCACCGATGCCGGAGTGATGGTGCAGATACTCGTCGTGGCGATGATCACTGCCGGCGGGTTGGTGTGGACGCGGCACCATCCCGAGGTGCGGGTCTTCGTCGTCGGCGTCGCTGTGACGCTGACAGGACTCCTCGGCGTACGGGCCATCCACTGATACTGATCTGGGGCGGGGAACACCATCGTTTCTTCGCAGGTGGTGGCTGCGAGCCCACCTGTAAGCCGGATTCTGTCCGGGCTCGAGCCCGGGGCGGTCATCTATCTGGGACCGGCGTCACCGCGCGGCCTCCCGCGGCCTACCCGGGACGTAACGGGCGGGCCACCCTGTCCCTGCTTGGCCTTGCTCCGGGTGGGGTTTGCCCAGCCATCCCGGTCACCCGGGATGCTGGTGGTCTCTTACACCACCGTTTCACCGTTGCCTGTGCCCCGAAGGGCCATCGGCGGTCTGCTCTCTGTTGCACTTGCCGTCGGGTCACCCCGCCTGGGTGTTACCCAGCACCCTGCCCTACGAAGTCCGGACTTTCCTCGACGCCGCAGCGCCGCGACCGCCCGGTGGACTCACAGCCTTCGGGAACGGTACAAGGCGTGCGCCAGGCTGCAACCCGGTGTGGCATTCGGCGGTGGCGCGCTGCGCCTCCCGCCGTGACCATCCTCCGGCTCAGCGGGGCCCTTCCCCGGCGAGGACACCGCCCGCGGCACCCAACACCAGGGCCACCACCGCTCCGAAGACGAGAGAGAACACGGAGGGATCGGACCCGGCGGCAAGCGCGAACGACGACGCCACCAGATACAGCATGAGGGCCGCCTGTGAACCGTGGAAAGCCTCCAAGGGATGACCGAAACGACCACCCACATAGCCTGCGACGAGCTGGCCGCCGAGCTGGACGAAGATGAAGACGACACTCGACGCCAGCTCGCTCGGTTGCAGTCCCGCGACGAACAGAGCAGTGGCGGCTATTGCCGACAGACCCAAGCCGGCGAAGGCGCCGACGAGGACGCCGCCCCAATTGACGCGCAAAGGCTCAGGGGTTGGCCAAATGCTCTTCGAGGCCGGCTATCCAACCGGCGGGAAGATTCCAATGACGGCTTCCCCGGAGCATCTGGTACAAGTATTTCGTTGAAGGTTTGTACTGGCCGTTGGCCCGTCCATTGTGGAGATGGGTCACCGCCTCGTGGCGGCGCCCGTTGCGGTCCATCACCTCGAGCGTCTCCGGGGTGCGACCTTCGCTCTCCTCCTGGGCGTGCACGTTTTGTAGGTCCTTGCGGGTGACTTCGAACACCGCACCCCACACCGTCGTGCCGGAACCGGGTTCTGCCGACGGGAGCCCACCGGACCACCGATCGTCCTGATATGGGAAAGTCAGTCGCCACTCGGGAAGATGGGCGATGAAGGCGAACTCGGCGCTTGGCGCCAGGTCGCTTAGCAGATCCGGGTTGAGCCGGGCTGTGTACGAGAAGTAGAGCAACGCTCTTTCCTCCGCTTTTCCGTACGTACTGCGAGTGTAGCGGGGGCGCAGCGGCCCACCTCAAGCGGGAACCCGATGCAGGTCTGCGACGTCTCAAAGGTGACGGACCGGCGTCGAGTTTCCGCCGCCGGCCGCAGCCGCAATAGGAAAGGCCCATGCTCGACCACATGCAGACCGACAGGCTTCTCCGATTCCAGGACCAGCCCTGGGCCGCGTTCGCAGCCTGTCGGGACGCCGATCCCGCCATGTTCTTCCCCGGCCAGGAGGAGAGCGCCTCCGATGCGAAACGCATTTGCCAGGGCTGCGCGGTCAACGCCGACTGTCTCGAGTTTGCCTTTTCGGTGAGGGCTCAATTCGGCATCTGGGGAGGCACCACCCCTCGGGAACGAAGACGTCTCCGCCGCCGTATTGCGTAACCGGCTGCCCGTCGGGTGTCAGCTGAACGCCGAGATACCAGTGATCGCCTGGCCCAGCAGCAGTGTGTGCACCTCGTTGGTCCCTTCATAGGTGTACACCGACTCCAGATTCGTCATGTGGCGAATGACCGGATACTCCAGAGTTATCCCGTTGGCACCCAGCACGCTGCGCGCCTGGCGAGCCACTTGCAGCGCATTGCGAACGTTGTCGAACTTGCCGAAGCTGATATGGGTGGGATCCACGGTGCCTTCGTCCTTCAAGCGGCCGACATGGAGTGCAACCAGCAATGCACGGTTGACCACCACCATCATCTCGACGAGTTTGCGTTGCGTCAGCTGATAGGAGGCAATCGGCTTGCCGAACTGCACCCTCTCCCCTGCGTAGTCGAGTGCAGCCTCATAGCATGCACGGGCGGCGCCAGCGGCACCGAACATGATTCCGAACCGTGCCTCGTTGAGGCAGGACAACGGTCCTTTGAGACCGGAAACACCGGGCAAGACTGCCTCCGCCGGCAGCCGGACATCGTCGAGGACCAGCTCAGACGTGACCGACGCTCGCAGGCTCATCTTGTTGTGTATGTCGTTGGTGGAGAAACCTGGGGTGTCGGTCGGTACGACGAAACCCCGGATGCCACCTTCGTCGGTTTGGGCCCACACAACAGCTACGTCCGCCATGCTGCCGTTGGTGATCCACATCTTCGTTCCGTTGAGCACCCAGTCGGTACCGGCACGGCGAGCGCTGGTCCTCATCGACGAAGGGTCGGAGCCGGCGTCCGGTTCGGTTAGGCCGAAACATCCGATTGCTTCGCCGGCGGCCATCGCGGGCAGCCACTCGTCCCGCTGCTCTTCCGATCCGAAAACACGGATGGGAAACATGGCGAGCGACCCCTGTACAGAGACGAAGCTGCGCACTCCTGAATCGCCTGCGGACAGCTCGGCGCACGCCAAGCCGTACTGCACTGCGGTGGTGCCGGCGCATCCGTAACCGTCGAGGTGCATGCCGAAGAGGCCGAGCGCTCCCATTTCCTTGGCGAGCTCGCGGGGCAGATATCCCTTTTCGAACCATTCCGGCACGTCGGGAAGGATGCGCTCGGCTACAAAACGGCGGACGGTGTCGCGCAGCAGCCGTTCTTCATCGGTGAGAAGGGTGTCGATGGCGAGGAAGTCCTTGGGATTGGTCGGATGTGGGGTCACTGGTTCGGTCATGGGACGCAGTATGCAGCATGCAGAGTGCTGCCGTCGATTTGGCTGCTGTCTGCGACCCCCCGGCCGGCGGTTTTCAACCGGCATGGCACCTAGAGGGTCGACCGGCCGGCTGCGGGGCGCTGGGTGGCGTGAATCGAGGTGGTCCTGTCGCCGCGGAACATCGTGTATCCAGCCCAGATGAGGACCAGACCCAGCAGCTCGGTCACGTACAGCACCTCGACGTGGCCCAGACGGGCATACGTACCCCCTATCCCGGGGAGAATCGCGCCGACGGCTATGGCTGCGTTGCCCGCCACCCTGTGACCGGAAACCGACCGGGAACGCCAGTAGCGCAATGCAGATAGTGCCGCGCCCCCGACGAGGTAGATGAAGGCGTAGGTGTTGATGAGCGGACTGAAACCTCGAATCCATGCCCAGTCGAGCACGTCCGCCGACAGTCGATAGGCCTCCGCGGTTTCTCCGTCCACCGGCGACAGCAAGGCCAGGGTGGAGGCCGCGCCGACGAAGGTCAACACGAATCTGGTGTGGCGCCGCGCGGTCCCGGGCCGCAGCATGAGATGCACCGTGCCGAGGGCGAGGAAGACACCGCCCATGAGAGCTCCTGTGATGTACCACAGGCGGAAAGCCGGCTCGTGCCATGAGAACACCGTGGTGAGGCTCTCAGCGAAAGTGCCCAGTCCGTATGCGACCACGCCGATGAACCACCAGAAGAGATGGCGCGCCTTTGGGTTGGTGATCCAATGCCGGTACAGGAAAGGAGCGAAGCCTGCTGCGACGGTGGTAGTTGCCAGCGGGAGGAAAGAGGCTGCGGTTCGTTCCATGCTGCTCCTCGGTAACGTCGCATGATGGCTCTCTGCGGGTCCGACGGCGAGTCGGTAACCCGGCGGGAACCAGCCGCTGGCGCCGGCCGTTGATCCTCCCAGGGACCACTCTTTCACTATTCCATGAGACATGTCACCGCGACCGTCGTGTTGGCGCTCCTCACCTCTGCCTGCGGTGGTGGGGCGGCGCCGTCGACCGCGCCCCCAGCCTCCGGAGTTACCTCGACAACGCCTACCGAACCGGCGCAGCAGCCAACGGTTCAGCCGACGCCGGCTGCCAGTCCGCTGCCCGAGGACACGACCTCGACTTCGATCACCAGCACGACCGCTGCCGACTTCGACGGCCCGCAGGCGCCTGATTTCACGATGGTTTTGGAGAACCGGACTGCCGAGTTTCACCTGTCCGCGGAGAACAAACCCGTTTACATGGTGTTCTGGGCCGAGTGGTGAAGCATCTGCAGCCGGGAGTTGCCCGAGCTCGACACAATCGCAGCCGGCTACCGCGATGAGGTGTATTTCCTTGCCGTCGCCGGTCGCTCGACGTTGGACAAGTCCAGAGAGCGCGCCGCACAGTGGTTTTCGGACAACCTGGCCTGGGGCTACGACGAATCCATCTGGGAGCTGTTCGGCGTACCCGGCCAGCCGGTGACGATCCTGATAACCGGTGATGATCAGGTGTACACCACCTGGTACGGGCAGGCCGGGGAGGAGGAAACACGGGCGGCCATCGAAGGTCTGTTGGCTTTGAGCGGTTGACGCTGCTCGTCGCCGGGAGGAGGGGCGGGGCAGCTGCGGGCACGGAACATGCCACCGGTCCGATAGGTTGCATCTCCCATGAGAGACATCGCACAGCTATTGCGTGATCCCGACACGACGGTTGCAGTCGTCGGGGCAACCGACCATCCGGCCAAATACGGAGGAATCATCTACAGGGACTTGAAACGAAAGGGATTCCGCGTGTTCGCCGTCAACCCGAACCGGGCCACTGTCGATGGCGACACTGCCTATGCGACCCTCGAGGACATCCCCGAGCGGCCCACCATCGTCGACTACGTCGTGCCCGCATCGGAAACCATGCTGATGCTCGGCGATGCCGAAGAGCTGGGTCTGATGAACGCCTGGGTGCAGCCCGGCGCGGAGAGCCCGGCTGTGCTCTCCTTTCTCCAGGAACACGGTTTCAACTACCTGGCAGGAGCCTGCATCATGGTGGAGAGCCGGGTTCTCGCCTAGAGGCCGGGGTCTGCACGGCCTGCTATCAGAGCGTCCACAGTCTCCTCCATGACGTTCGACGTCAGCTCACCCCGCACGACGGCGACGATCGATCCTTCCCTGTCGATGTAGAACGTCTCCGGCACGCCGAACACCCCGAATTCGATCGATGCCCGGCCTCGCGGATCGGTCACGATCTCATAGCCCCGCCCAAACCCGTCGAGGAAATCCACCGCGTTCTTCGCCGTGTCCTGGTAGACGATTCCAAGGACGCGGACCCCGTCATCGGCGTATCGGCCGGCCGCCCCGAGCAGGATCGGATGCTCGGCACGGCAAGGAATGCACCACGACGCCCAGAAGTTGACGACGAGGATCTCGCCTCGCAGCTCCGCCAGCGCCACTTCGCCTTCAGCCTCGAGGTAGGGGAGACGCAGATCGGCCACCTGCTGGCCCACGAGCGGTGTCGCCACTGCCGTCGGATCCTTGCCGAACCTGCCGGCGAGCACCACCACCAGCATGGCCATCACCGCGATCACAGCAACCGACCCCCACATCATCGGGCGCTTCACTGAGCGGCCTCGACCTCGTCGAACAGGCTCTGCACATCGGCCCTGACATCGGAGGGGAGATCACCGCCGAGAAGCGTCTGCAGCAACGTGGCGGCGGCGGTCGCGTCGCCTTGCCCATACCAGCGCAACTGGGCGAGGAACCACATGGAAAGCCCAAAGTTGGGGTCGACGGCGAGGCTGCGCTCCAGATACGCTGCCGCGGTGGAGGTGTCTCCCGACAGGTAGGTCATCCATCCGACGTAGCCGAGAGCCTCGGCGTTGAGCCCTCCTTCGAGGATCACCATGTAGTGGTCGAGGGCACGGGGAAAGTCGCCCGACTCCACGTAGCGGCGGGCCAGTTCCAGCCGCATCGGGACGACGTCGGGGCTGGCGGAAACGACGGCTTCCAACTCGGCGTCGCTCAGCTCCGCCAGGTCCGGTTCGCTCGTCCCATTCCCTGCCCCGGTTCCACTGCGGGGCTCGATGGCGACCACCGCCGCCACCACGATCACAGCAGCCGCCACCAGGAAGATCAAAGCTCCCGTCAGGGCACGGCGTGAAGTGCTGCTCGCCGGGGCGGGCTGCAAGTCCAGCTCTCCACGAATGGTGGCGATCTCCTCCCGGTATCGAGCACGGAGCCGGCCGGCTGTGGCGTCATCCAGTTCGCCTGCTGCCACCTGCTCGTCGACACCGACCAGGTCGGCCTCGGCTGCCGCCAGCCGGTCTGCCCACGCCGGGAAGCTCACCGTCGGCGTCCCGACCGCAGCCTGGTGCCGATGGCCACCGCCCCTATTGCCAAACCGGCGGCGGGAAGGGCCCACAGCACCAGACCGCGTCCGCCTGGGTCGGGGTCGAGGAGGATCCACTCGCCGTAACGGGAGATGAAGAAGTCCTCGATCTCGTCGTCGCTGCGCCCGCCGAGGATCATCTCATCGATGAGGGCACGCATGTCGCGGGCGGTCTGCGAAGCGGAGTCCGCCACCGACTCGGACTGGCACACGGGACATCGCAGTCCGGCGGCGAGGGCGGCGGCCCGATCGCTGGGTCCGTCATCGCCTGCTATCAACCCGTACACCACGATCAAGGCGGCGGCGACGGTCAGCATCGCTCCGGTCAGGCGGCGCGTGGCGGCGGTCAATCGGGCCATCTCACACCTCGACAGGCACCCTGGCCGGCTTGCGCGCCAACAACGACCAGGCAGCACCTCCTACCACGATCCCGCCTCCGGCCCACAACAGCCACATGAGGGGAAAGCGGAAGACGTCGAGACTGATGGTCCCCGACTCTTCGATACGAACCAAACTCAGGTAGAGGTCGTCACGGAGGCGCGTCATCACCGCAGGCGATGCCACCGGCTGCACCTGATTCGGATACTGGTTCAGCCTGGGCCGCAGGGTCCCTACCCGCTCCCCGTCGCGGGTCACCTCGACGGTGGCTCCGATCACCGTACGCCTGCCCTCGTCACGGCTGAACGGCGAAATGTACGTCAACGTGTATCCCTCGAAAGCAGCCGACTCGCCGACCTCGAATGGGATGGTGGTGCGCGCCGAAAACGATGACGACACTGCGATCGCCACCGCCACCACCGCTACCCCGATATGGGCGAGCTGGCCTCCCCAGTAAGCGGGGTCGCTCCGCATCAGATACAGCATCGATGTTGCCCGGTTGCGACGCCCGCGGTCCGCCGACACCCACATGTGGCGGACGATTACGGACACGACGAATGCGGCCGCCACCACAGCCAGGATGATCAAGGGGCGGCGCAGGCCTGCCACAACGAACACCGCCCCTGTCACCAGTGCGGACCGAAGCGGGCCACGGAGGCGTTCCACCATCACGCTCCAGCGCGCCTTCCGGTAGGGCGCGACGGGCCCGACTCCCATTGCCAGCAGCAGTGCAAAACCGATCGGCACTGCTGCCCGGTCGAAGAAAGGAGCGCCAACCGACACTTGATCCCCGGTGAAGGCCTCCACCAGAATCGGGTAGATGGTGCCGACGAGGACGGTGAAGGCGAACAGCGCAAGGAGCAGGTTGTTGAAGAGGAACACGCCCTCGCGTGATGCCAGCGAGTCGAGTCGTGGAGCTCCGGCGACCACCTGGGCCCGCATGGCGAACAGAGTGAATGAGCCGACGACCACAACGGCGAGGAAGGCGAGGACGGCCGGACCGATGGCCGACTGGGTGAAGCTGTGCACCGAAGCGATGACGCCGGAACGGGTGAGGAATGTGCCCAGGATCGTCAGAGCGAAGGTTGCGATGACGAGCGCGACGTTCCATGCAGCCAGCATGCCACGGCGCCGCTGTACCACTGCGGAGTGGATGAAGGCGGTAGCCACCAGCCACGGTATGAAGGAGGCGTTCTCCACTGGGTCCCAGGCCCAGTACCCGCCCCAGCCGAGGACCTGATAGGACCACAACCCGCCGAGCACGATTCCCGCAGTGAGGAAGCCCCATGCCACCAGGCTCCAGCGGCGGGTCCGTTCCAGCCACACCGCACCCCGGTCGCCGCGTATCAGAGCCGCCACCGCGAAAGCAAACGGCACCGTAAACCCGACGTATCCCAGGTACAGCAGCGGCGGATGGACCGCCATCAGGATGTTGTTCTGCAACAGTGGGTTGGCGCCGAAGCCCTCCAGAGGCGCCGGGTCGATGGTGGCAAACGGGTTGGCGATCGTGGCCATGACACCGAAGAAGAACAGCCCTACCGCTCCAATCACTGCGAGCGCGCCTGCGGCGAGGCCGTCGGCTGTTTCGGAGCGCACCCACACCCATGCGCCGTAGCCCGCCAGAACAAGCCCCCAAAGCACGATGCTGCCTTCCAACGCCGCCCATCCCGAGGCGATGGTGAATGGCAGCGGGCTCGCCGAAGAGTGGTTGCGGGCTACATATTCGATGGAGAAGTCGTCGGTGAGTAGAGCCAGTTCCAACAGCACCATGGCGGCAGCGGCTCCGATGAGCATGAGAAGGAGCGGTGGGAGCAACCTGCGGCGGGAGTCGTCGGGCCGGGTCATCGAACGCACCCCTTGGACTGCCAGCCATCCGGTGCCGACGAGCGCCACGATGACTGCACTGGAGCCACTGAGGGCGATCATGGTCCCCGGGGCGTCTTGTACACACCGTCCGAATCGGAGCGGTACTGCTCATCGTGTTTGATGATCATGGTGTCGGAGTGAAACACGCCGCCGTCCCAATTCCCCTCGACGACGACGCCGATCCCTTCCTGGAACAGCTGCTGAGGGGCACCGCGGTGCACCACATCGACCGACTCCACTCCATCGGTGACGGTGAAACTCACCGCATCGGCGTCGGCGGTTACAGAACCCTCGACCACCTGACCGCCGAGGCGCAGTCTTGCACCGTCGACGGTGCGCTGCAGCAACTCGGTCGGCGTGCGGTAGTAGACGAGGCTGTCGCCGAGGCTTCCGAAGATGAGAAAACCTCCGAGGATCAGCACGAGGCCCACCGCCGGGAAAACGAACGCTCGATACTTCATCGAGTCACCGAGATCCTGCTGCGGGCCCGCCGGATCCGCCGCGCCGTCCAGAACACATACGCAGCCAGCGACCCGTAGGTGGTCAGATAGCCGAAAGCGACCCAGCTCCAATCAGACACGCCCATCCTCCAGCACCGGGGCGGTGATGGTCGTTCCTGCAACAGGCAGCTCCCCGACGGCGGCTTCCACCTCTGCCTCCAGGGCGGCCAGCTGGATGCGACGCATCACCAACGCGACGTAAACCAGGCTGAAGGCCACGAGAGCCATCACCACCGCGGCGCGAAAAGGAGGGTCGAGTTGCAAGGAGTCGGGGCGCAGCAGAGAAGGCGGCTGGTGCAAGGTGCGCCACCAGATGACGGAGAAGTGGACTACGGGTATCTGCACGATGGCAAGGATTCCCATCACCGCAGCCCGCCGGGCCCGCAGCCGCGGATCGACGATCGCCCTCCGCAGCGCCAGATACCCCACGTAGACGAAGAACAACACCGCGGTCAGGACCAGTCGGGCGTCCCATGTCCACCAGACACCCCACGTCGGCTTGCCCCAGATCATGCCGAGTGCGATCGCCAGCCCGGTGAAATACACCCCCACTTCGGCAGAGGCGGCGGCGAGGCGGTCCCATTTGAAGTCGCCTCGCAGCAAATATGCGGCGCTGGCGAACATGGTGACCCCGAAAGCCACATAGGCAAGCCACGCCGCCGGTACATGGATGAACAGCATGCGCGCCAGGTCGCCTTGCGTCTGTTCGGGCGGCACGGCCAACGCAACGAGCAGCGCCGTTCCCAGCGTCCCCGCGGCGGCGATGTCGAAGAACCTCTGCCGGGTGTTCATCCAGTGCCTTCCTCGAGGGTGGGTGCGCTGACGACCCCTGCGGTTGCCAGCAGAAGGTCCATCACTATCAGGAGCACCAGCCAGCCAAGGATATCGCCGTCCAGGCGTAGCCCCTCCAGACTCTCCGCGGCTGCCAGCAGGACCGGCACTGCGAGTGGCGCCACCAGCAGAGGGACCAGCATCGCTCCGGCGGCGGCGGCTTGGGCAACCCTGGCGGCCAGTGTTCCCAGCAGGCCCAACCCGACGGCGATGAGCGGCAGCAGGAGACCCAGCCACCACCAGCGGGGGATGGTGACGTCGTAGAGAACGATGGCAACCGGCAGCAGAGCGATCTCCACTGCAAGCACTCCGATGGTGGTGGCCGCCGCCCGGCCGAGATACATGGCGGCCGGGTCGATGCCGACCAGAGCCAGCATGTCGCGGATCTCAGGCGTCTCCGACGCCGTGCGACGCGCCGGCACCATGAGCCCGAACAGCAGCGAGATGGTCCAGTAGACACCCATGCCGACACGGCGCAGCAGGTCCGATTCGATGCCGATCGCCAGCGGCAGCAGTAACAGAGCCACTGCACCGAAAGGCGCCACTACCCCGAGCACCTCACCGGCCCGCAGCTCGGTGCGGAGATCCTTGCCGGCCACCGCCGCCGCGTGTCGCCAAAACGTGCTCATCCCGCCACCACGGTGCCGGCTTCCAAATGCAGCTGACGGTCGACGAGCGGAGCGGCCCTGCGGGCATCATGGGAAACGACGATGACGGCCCCACCCGAAGCGGCGACGCCGGCGATCGCGTCGGCGACGAGAGCGGAGGCCTCGTCGTCGAGGCCGGCATGCGCCTCGTCGAGAAGGAGGAGGCGAGGTCCGGTCAGCCACACCCGGGCGAACTCGATACGGCGTTGCATGCCTTGGGAAGCCTGCTCGGCGCGCCGGTGGGCGGCCGCCGCCAACCCGACCCGGTGCAGAGCAGTTGAGACGCGGCTCTTGTCGGCACCGTTGACAGAAGCGCAGAATGCGAGGTTCTCCTCCAGGGTGAGCTGTGGATAGAGGGCGGGCCGGTGGCCGACGAGTTCTATGCGGGGACGGGCTGCAAACCGGTGGGCACCCAAAAGGTCATGGCCGAGGACCCTTCCGGTACCAGCGGAGGGTCGCAGCAGGGTGGCGACGACCCGCAGCAGCGTCGTCTTGCCCGATCCGTTGGCACCTGAGATACCCACCGACTCGCCCGGGGAAACCGTCAGCTGCACGGAGCGCAGTATGGGAACACCGCCGATGCTGACGGCAACGTCTCGTAGGGAAACCAGCGAGTCGTCCACGTTGCAGGAGTGTACGGAGCATGCGCCCCCGCTCAGATGATGGACCGGTAGCGGCTGCCTCCCGATACGTATCGGGTGATGTCGAGGGAGACGGGGCCGCTACGGTCCCGTCGCTGTATTCGCCCGGTTCTGCCACCAGACGATTCCCACACCTGCAGCCGCGCCCATCAAGTACAACCAGACGGGGCCCCCGACGAGAGAAGGCCGCAGGGGTTCGGTGACAGCCCGTACGATCCCGGCGGCCGCCAGCGCCGCCGCCGCCGGGATTCCGGCAGGCGGGACGCGTCCCTTCCACAATGCAACTGCCAACGCAGCGCCGGCGAGGGCGGCTGCTGCGTACAGCTCCACCGGATGACGGCCGACGTCGCTGCCGGTCAGGTGGATTGCCCACGGTAGGTCGGTGGTGACTCCCGCACATGTGTCTTGGAGCAGGCAGCCGGTGTGCCACCCGGCAAGCCCGGCGAGGGTGGCTGCGGCCAGCCCGTCGGCCACCGCCGCCACCTCACCTCTGGCGAGGACGGCTACGGCAGCCACCGCCGTCACTGCCGCCGCCGCAGTGTCGACGCCGCCGCGCACGATGATGATGTCTCCAGGGTGTTGCAGCGGGTTCACGCCGGCTCTGATCATCGCCCACAGTCTTCCCGCCGCCAGGCCGGCGATCATCGCCGTCACAGCCACGTCCCAAAGGTCGCGGGTACATGAGGCCGCGTTCCCGTGGCGAGCCTCCCAGCGGAGCATCACGTACACGGCGGCGACTGCAGCCAACGCGGCTCCCAACAGGCTGAAGTCGTTCACGGCCGCAGCAGCTCGTCGATGTGAAGGGCCAGTGTCCGCTCGTCGATGACTCCGAGATGCAGATAGTCGAGATCGCCTCCGGCGCGAAAGAAGAACGTATGTGGCACACCCCGGCCGCCGAGAGCGGCAGGTACGGCGCCGCTGCGGTCGAAGAAGTGTTCGAAATCCAGACTGAACTCGGCTACGAAATCGGCGGCCGGACCGGGGTCATCGCGCACCGCCACCCCCACGAAGCGGATGTCGTCGCCGAAACGGCGACTCGCCCTGCGGAGCAGCGGCGCTTCGGAGCGACACGGTATGCACCAGGAAGCCCACACGTTGACTACTACCGGCCGGTCGCTGTCTCTCAGCAGGGCGACGATGGCCTCGGCGTCGGTCGGCGGAAGCGGGGCACCGTCTCGGCGCGGCGACGAGGCGCATGCGGCAGCCAACACCGCAAGGGCGCAGACGAGCAGTGGAAGGCGGCGCATCCGCCGAGGCTAGGTGACGGCCCGCAGGACATCGTTCCGCCGTGAACAGCGGGACATCGTTCCGGTTGTGGAGATCGTTAGCCCGCGGGACATTGTTCCGGTTTTGCTTCTCGCTCGGATTCGTCGAGTGAGGAGACCAAATGTCGGAGGAGGCGCGGCGCAAAGAGGCGGTTCGACGTCGGTTGGCGGGTGAGAGCCCCTCAGAGATCGCGGCGGCGTTGGGACGCACGACAAGGTGGGTGCGTAAATGGGTTGCCCGCCACAGCGAGGAAGGCCACGAGGACGCGTGGGCGGAGGGGCATTCGCGGGCGCCGCACACTTCGCCGAACCGGACACCAGATGATCTACGAGCTCAGATCCTTCAGGCACGGCAGCGGCTCGTTGCGAACCCTCGAGCGCAGTACGGGTCACTGGCGATTCGGTGGGAGCTGCACCGGCTCGGTATCGACCCGATCCCCGGTGCGTGGACGATCGAACGGGTCCTCGCTCAAGCGGGCGTGACCCGGCCTCGTCGACGCCAGCGCGGCTACGTGTCCAAGGGTGTGCCCTATCCCAACCCGGTGGGAGTGGAGGTCGGCACCACACATCAGGTTGACATGATCGGCCCTCGTCATCTCTTCGGCGGAGTCGAGTTCCACACGCTCAACCTGATCGATGTCGGCTCTCACACGGTGGGAAACGACATCCTCTCCGAGATACGCCCGCCGCTGCTGGCAGCGTCGCTGGCGGGCATCTGGTCCACAGTCGGGGTCCCAAAGGTTGCCCAGTTCGACAACCACGCCAACTTCCGAGGTGGTATCCAACCTCAGTACCAGCACTTCGGGCCGATCGTCGCCACCTGTCTCGACTTGGGCGTCACCCCAAGGTTCATCCCGTTGCGCGAACCATGGCGCAACGGTGTCATCGAACACTTCAACGACGTGTGGGACAAGGCGTTCTTCCGCACCGAAGTGTTCAACAGCATCGACCACCTCCGCACCGAGAACACGGCGTTCATCGCGTTCCACAATGCCCACCACCGCTACTCGGCTCACAACGGTGCAACACCGGACCAGATGTGGCAAAACCGGGGGCGAAACCCGTTGTCCACCGCCTACCAGCCGCCGACGCGACTGCCAGCACAAGGACGGATCGAAGTCGTGCGCTACATCCGATCCAACCGCCGCGTCGACCTCTTCGGAAAACGCATCACTGTCGCCAAGGACCAGACCCACCAGTACGTCACCGCCATCATCAAAGTCCGCTCCAAAAAGGTCACCGTCGTCACCCTCGACGGAGAAATTATCCACGACGGCGACTACCAGATCTCGCGCATCCTTCGATAACCCACCGGAACGATCTCCTGCAGGGACCAGACCTCCACCGCGACCGGAACGATGTCCCGCCAGTCGAGAGCTAGCTTTCCGGCGCCGCCGCTCCGGCGCCGGACGCAAGACGGGCATACAACAGGGCATGAATATGGGTTTCAGTTTCTTCTTCCTCGCCGACTGCCAGCTGGGGGCCTACGCCACCTTCAGCGGAATGACCGAGGCCGACGTGCGACGGTTCGCCGAGCGGGACATGCGAGTCGAGATCGTGCCCCGGGTTGAGGGCTTCGCATGGGACGCCGCCC
The DNA here is from genome assembly GCA_964538725.1 of uncultured Acidimicrobiia bacterium. Lineage (GTDB taxonomy): Bacteria > Actinomycetota > Acidimicrobiia > Spongiisociales > JAOTWH01 > CAZIEQ01. Next base: position 24,278 of record CAZIEQ010000005.1, read on the forward strand.
GTTACCGGCAGGCGGTGGTGGCGATCAACGCAGCCCGTCCCAGCTTCGTGGTGGTCGGAGGCGACATGATCGACGACCCTGCCGATGCCGGGCAGCTCGACGAGTTGCTCCGCATAACCTCCGCCATCGACGACGACATCCCGGTCCACTGGGCTCCCGGCAATCACGACATCGCCTTCGACTACACGGTGCCCACCGAAGACAGCCTCGCCTTCTACCGGGACGCGTTCGGCCCCGACTTCTACGCCTTCGGATACCGCAACACCCGCGTGGTGGTGCTGAACACCACCATCATCGACCACCCCGAACACGTCGGCGACCAGTTGGAGCTCCAATACGAATTCCTCGAGCATGAGCTCGACCGGGCCGCAGAGGTCGATCATGTGATCCTCGTCGGCCATCATCCCCTGTTCACGGAATATTCCGGCGAGCCGGACACTTACTGGAATCTGCCCCGTGCACAGCGCGTGCGCCTGCTGTCGCTAATCCACAGGCACGGCGTGCGTCACGCGTTTGCCGGACATTTCCATCGCAACTCGATCGCATACGACGGGGAGTTCGAGATGGTGACGTCCGGCCCGGTCGGCTACCCGCTGGGGGAGGACCCATCCGGCTATCGGATCGTGGAGGTGAACCCCGACGTGCTGGCCCACAGGTATCAGGCGCTGGACACGCCGGGAACCGGCGGAGACGGTCTGTAAGGTCGGATCGAAGGAGGGCGACGATGGGAAAACCGGCGATTGTGGCGGTGGACGACGACCCGCAGGTGCTGGCCGCGGTAGGACGTGACCTGCGGAGACGCTATGCCGACGGCTACCGGGTGATCGGTGCAGGTTCGGGCGCCGAAGCGCTCGAGGCACTGTCGGAGCTGGACGGCCGGGACGAGGTGGTGGCTCTGCTTCTCGTCGACCAGCGCATGCCGGAGATGTCCGGGACCGAGTTCCTCATCGAGGCCCGCCGCCGGTACCCCGACGCCAAGCGGCTCCTGCTGACCGCCTATGCCGACACCGACGCTGCCATCCAAGCGATCAACGAGGTCGCCCTCGACCACTATCTGCTCAAACCGTGGGATCCACCGGAAGACAATCTGTACCCGGTCCTCGACGACGTCCTCGATGATTGGCAGGCCAACGTACCCGCTCCCTTCGACGGGGTGCGGGTCGCCGGAACGACATGGTCACCGGCCACATACGAGGTGAAGGACTTCCTCGCTCGCAACCAGATCCCGTACCGGTTCATCGACGTCGAACGAGACCCGGATGCGGCCTCCCGGGCGTCGGCGGCCGGCGGCGGGACCGGCACCCTTCCCGTCGTCTATCTCTCCGAAGGTGATCCGCTGGTGGGGCCCGACAAGGAGACGCTGGCACGCAGCCTCGGGCTCCGCGTCGACGCCGGCAGCCCGTTCTATGACCTGGTCATCATCGGCGGCGGGCCGGCAGGTCTCGCCGGCGCCGTCTACGGAGCGTCGGAGGGGCTGCGGACACTGATGGTGGAGCGGCAGGCCCCCGGAGGCCAGGCCGGCACCAGCAGCCGAATCGAGAATTATCTGGGATTCCCCAGCGGCATCGCCGGCGCAGATCTGGCGCGACGCGCCTCAACCCAAGCGTCCCGTCTCGGGGCCGAGCTGCTGACTCCGGTCGAAGTCGAGAGCGTGGCGGTGCACGACTCGGTCAAGGAGATCGAGCTGAGCAACGACGCTGTGGTGCAGAGCCATGCCGTTCTCATCGCCACCGGCATGACGGTGCGGCGCCTCAACGTGCCCGGCTACCAGCGCTTCGAAGGTGCCGGTGTGTACTACGGAGCCGCCGCCTCGGAAGCGGCGTCGTACCAAGGCAAAGAGGTGTACGTGATCGGCGGCGCCAACTCGGCCGGCCAGGCGGCGATGATGTTCTCCCGGTTCGCCTCCACGGTCAACATGATCGTGCGGGCCGAGTCGCTGTCGCTGCGGATGTCGCAGTATCTGATCAACCAGATCGAAGAACGGGACAACATCACCGTGACCACAGGCTGCGAGGTGGTCGAGGTCACCGGCGAGGAACGGGTCGAAGCGATCAGGCTGCGGCACAAAGCCGGCGGGGAGGAAGAAACCCGCCCTGCATCGGCGCTGTTCATCTTCGTCGGGGCGGTGCCCCACTCCGGCTTTGTCGCCGATGTGGTGGCAATGAACGAGCAAGGGTTCATCTACACCGGCCGGGACATCTTCCTCGACGGAAAACCGGCGACGTGGACCGTCGACCGGGACCCGTTCCTCCTCGAAACCAGCGTCCCCGGCATCTTCGCCGCCGGCGATGTGCGCCACGGCGTCGTGCGCAGGGTCGCATCGGCCGTCGGTCAAGGCTCCATTGCGGTCAGCATGATTCACAAGTATCTGGAAACTGTGTGACGGCACGCGAAGCGGTCCGCAGCGTCGCCCTTTTCGCAGACCTACCCGATGCCGACATCGAGCGGCTCTGTGAAGGGTCGTCGGTCGTCGAACTGGACGGCGGCGAGATCGTCTTCGCCGAAGGCGACACGGGCGACGCCGCTTATGTGATCACCGCCGGAGAGCTGGAGGTCGTCAAAGCGGCCGGCGCCCGCGAGATCCTGCTCGCAGTGCGGGGGCCGGGAGACGTGGTCGGGGAGATGGCGCTTCTCGACGCCGCGCCTCGGATGGCCACCGTTCGCGCCAGAGGCGCAACATCTCTGGTCTCGATTCCCAAACAGCGGATGGACGAGCTTCTCGCCGGCAGCGCCACCGCGGCGCGCGCCCTCTTCGGTGTGCTTCTCAACCGCTGGCGGGAAACCGAGTCCCGCCTGCGCCAGTCGGAACGAATGGCGCAGCTCGGCACGCTGACCGCAGGCCTGGCACACGAGCTGAACAATCCGGCCGCTGCGGTTCGTCGCGGCGCCGACCAGCTTCGCGCCGCGGTCGATCGTCACGCCGCACTCGTCGGGCGTGTCGACGCGCTCGACCTCGACGACGACGCTCATGGCGCATACGTCGAGTTGAGCACACCTGGGGAGTCGGTGCCGGCCCTGTCCGCAGTCGAACGGTCCGATCGGGAAAGCGATATCGGAGATGCTTTGGAACGCCTCGGCGTCGATCAGCCGTGGGAAGCGGCGGCGTCGCTGGTCGCGGCCGGTGCCGCCCCCGCGTCGGTGGATCGGGCGGCGGAGCTGTTGGGCGATTCGGCCGCCACCGTGCTGGCGGCGTCGGCGTCGTCGGTGGAGATCCACGGCCTGCTGCGGGAGGTCGAGGAGGGCGCTGCCCGGCTTTCGGCCATCGTGGGGGCTTTGAAGTCGTATTCCTACCTCGACCAGGCGCCGGTTCAGGATGTGGACGTCCACCGCGGCATCGAAGACACGCTCCTGATCTTGAAGGGCAAGCTGACCGACATCGCGATCGTCCGCGACTATGACCCGGGCCTTCCGCTTATCGAGGCCTACGGGAGCGAGCTCAACCAGGTGTGGACCAACCTGATCGACAACGCCGCCGACGCCCTGGCCGACGCCGACGAGGCGCCGCAGATCATCTTGAGAACCCGTCCCGGCGACGGCACGGTCGTCGTCGAGGTCGAGGACAACGGTCCCGGCATTCCCCCAGACGTACAGAAGCGGATCTTTGACGCGTTCTTCACCACCAAACCGCCGGGATCCGGCACCGGGCTCGGCCTGGACATCGTCTACAGCATCGTCGTCCACCGACACGGCGGAGACATCGAGGTCGAAAGCGAACCCGGACGCACCGTATTTCGGGTCTCCCTGCCCGTGTCGGGCGGCGCATGAGGAGGATCGCAGCGCCGGTAGGGTGCGCTTCATGAGCGCAGACGGGGGCCGGCGGGCCCTGTGCCCCGAGCTGCAGGACATTCCGATGGAGCCGATGCCGCACGGAGGCTGCATCGAATGCCTCGCCAGCGGGGACACGTGGGTGCATCTGCGGTTCTGCGTGACTTGCCGCGCAACCAGATGTTGCGACGATTCGAAGAACCAGCATGCGCGCAAACATGCCCGCGCCGCCGGCCATCCGGTGATCCGCTCCAAAGAACCCGGCGAGTCTTGGGCGTGGTGCTACGACCACGAAGCCGGTGTCCGCACCCCGGTGCCCGCCTGACGCCGCCGCGCGGTCGCTGGACGAAAACGCAGCTCACCGTTATGCTCGCTCGCCAATGAGCGGCAAGGCTTGGTGGTGGCGTCGATGGCCCGGGACCACACCGGGGGTCAGGCGCCGCCGTAGGCGCTCTTAAACACCCCCGCCGCTAGATCCCAAGGGGCCTCCAAAGGAGGCGCTTTTCCTATTCCCGGAGCGCCTCGATGACACCAACACTCGACTGCTCGCGGGCCA